>JAPLFG010000001.1:300000-506861 GCA_026390795.1 Ignavibacteriales bacterium | reverse complement strand
AATATTTTTGGGTTTAGCTTTTCAGAGTAAGTTTGTTATTCAAGGTTGATTGATAAAACGAAGTTGATTTCAAAACAAAAAAGGTAGTTGCCGTAAGCGTCATAGTAGTTATGGGCGGCGCTTTAGTTGCAACGCTGTTAGACCGCACGAAGGAGTTTGTAATGAAGTTACCTCAAATATTGGCCAAACAATTTTTATCGAAACAGTTGGCTCGTCCTTCGGGTTTCCTTGGAAAATATATAATGGGTCGTCTTCTAAATCGCACAACATCTTCCCATAATGCACTAGTCTTTAACCAAATGGCAATCCAGCGATCAGATCGCGTACTTGAAATCGGTTTTGGTGGTGCAGCATTGCTAAAAAAAATAGTTCAGAGTGCGTCGGAGGGATTTGTTGCAGGTATTGAACTCTCTGAAGAGATGGTGGCAAATAGCAGAGAACGATTTCAAGATATGATCAAGTCTGGTCGTCTAGAGATTAAGAAAGGAACCGTTGAAGCATTGCCATTTCCGGATGCTAATTTTAATAAAGCTTGCACTGTGAATACTATTTACTTCTGGTCTGATCTTGATAGATGTTTTACAGAGTTGTTTCGAGTTATTAGGCCTGGTGGCGAGTTGGTAATTGGTTACACAGCAGATAAAGATGTCAGTGGAGCAGGTTTAGATAAATGCGGATTTATACCTTATTCGACTGAAGAACTAAAGGTTGCTCTCGTAGCGAGAGGATTTACACCTGGCTTACTTCAAATGGGTTCAGACAAGCGAGGTAATTATTTTGTGCTCACTGCTCAACGTGCGGGCTAACCAGCGTCTCAAGCGGAACGCTGTAGTCAGTCGTTGTATTTGCAGTTTATCATTTTAGTAAAAGTTGAAGAAAGGAAGTAAATAAAAAAACATAAACAATAAATCGTTGTGTTAGCTGCGGAAACCTTGTGGCGTCCGCTTAAACGCAACGCCGTTAGGCGGTGTTTGTTGCTATAACATAAATACTAAATTATAATTCAAGAATCATTCTTAACATAGTAGGAGAATAAAATGGCAAAAAAAGACAGCGATAAATCCATAGTGGATGCAAGTCGAAAAGTTTACGAAGCCTTAGAACTATTTGATGAACAAGAAAAGAAAAGAATAATATCTTCGGTTCTTTCTTTATTTGGTATGGAAAAGGATGTGTTGAACTCTCCAATAAATACCGCCCCAGTTACTACTTCTGGTAATATATCAATTCGATCGCAATCAGTTGGGTCAGACCGCCCGCTCTCACCTCTTGAATTGATTCAACAAAAAAAACCATCAACGAATATGCAAAGGTTGGCAGTTTTTGCGTATTATCGTGAAAAGCATGAAGGCATTTCAAGATTCTCACGAAATGACTTAAGACCATATTTTGCAAAAGCAAAATTAAATCAACCCAAAAACTTTGACCGGGATTTTAGTGATACTATTAAATTAGGTTATATATATGAAGATGGTTCTGAATCATATTTAACTTCAAAAGGGCTTGAGTCAGTTGAAACTGGATTTAATAGTTCACGCTCGTCACGCAGTAAAAATAAAAGGTGATTTGTGATTGATGACCAATTAGTTCTTCGTGTTGAAAGGCTGCGAGATGAGGTTGAATTATTAAAAGCTAAAATTAGAGATGTTTATAAATCTAAGGGGCGCCCAGTATCCTCAGCCGAATTAAAAAAACAAGCATCTTCTATTGCAGAAAGATGGTTGGTTGAGGTTGCTGGAGATTCCTCGGTTGTTAACTCCATTGGAAATGATGCGTTAGCGGAAAGAAGTGTTCATTTTCAAAGATTGTTGACTTATTCTGAACGAAATACACTTCGTAGTAAATATGATCAATCACTTAATGCGATTTTAAAAGAATTTCGTGCTCAGATAATTGTCCCATTAAAATCTAAAAGAATTACTGCGAATAATCGTAGAGAAGAAGAAAAACCAATTGTCAATTCTCCTTTGCGCAATGCTCAAATTGTTTTTATAGGCCAATCATTTATAACATCAGACAAAGCGGTAAATGAATTCATATTTAAGTTTTTCTCTGCGTTTGGTTTGAAAGTTACAACGGGTGAAAAACCGAAAGCAGATTCTGTATCAAAAAAAGTGAAAGAGCGAATTGAGGCATCAAATATATTTGTTGGAATATTTACTCGTAGAGATAAATTAGAAGGAAAGCCTGAATGGACTACAAGTTCTTGGGTTATTGATGAGAAAGCGTATGCTTTTGCGAAAAATAAAAAATTGTTCCTTCTCAAAGAGCAAGGAGTTAGTAGCATTGGAGGCGTTCAAGGTGATTATGAATATCTTGAATTTGATCGTAATAATATGGGTGATTTAATTATTCGTTTGTTAGAAATGTTTCTATCGGAAAAATAATATGCCCCGCCTAACACGCGTCTCAAGCGGAACGCTGAAGTCGGTCATGGTATTTGTAGTTATAGTTGAGTGAGTATGTTCGGTTTTTGTGTTAGAGAATTTTATAAACAATAAATCATATTATTTGTAGCGGACACTTCATGGCGTCCGCTTAAACGCAACGCCGTTAGGTAGCTTCTAAAATATGAGAAGAGTAAAAATCATAATGCTCATACTGTCCACTTTAGTTATTGGAAGTTGTACGAGTAAAAATGAAAAAAATAATAAAGAAAATGATTTCTCGAATAGAGGTGACTCTAATATTTATAATGTAAAAGTTGATCATATTGATCATAAATTCTCAACTAAGGAATATTCACTTCTATACATACCACAAGACAGTCTACGCTTTCTTGTAGCTGACATAGTCTATTTTGATCATACCAATTATGATAAACATCCCTATGAATCAGTGAGGAAAATAGTTAGTAAGATATTTGAGAAATACACCTTTGTTGCTAATCAAAAAAGTAACTATGAAGAAAGTTATCGTCAAAAAGAACTTAGAAAAATTCCAGTATTAGGGGCTGATACTACATATGGTGTATTTATCTATTCAAAATCAACATCTGTCCCACGTGACAGTATGCTTCTAGTTTCTCTTTATGGTGGTGGTTGGGAATCTATCCCTTATATCATTGCAGTATTCGAAAAGAATGGTGATAAGTTATTGTTCAAAGGTTTTTTAGATAAGCTATTCTTTGCTAGTATTGGAGTATGTGAATTTGAATTAATGGAAAAATTAGTTAATGGCACATATTTGCTGAAAGAATTAATATCACATGAGACTGGTGATACTGAAATATCTACAACTATATTCATTTATCAATGGATTCCACCTTTTTCACTAATCAAAATATATTCTAATACCCTAGCAAATAATGAAGAGGGTGATCAAGAGTTCAAATTCGAAACCAAGCTCGATACACTGAATAAGTGTCTATTTGTTGATAAGCTTGAAAGAAAAATAATCAGAAACAATACTGATAAGATCCAAAATAATTGGCATGTAACTCAGACGGATACTTTTAACTATAATAAAATTATTAAAAATAAATTATGATTAGCTACCTAACACGCAACTCAAAGCGACTGCTTTAAATGTTGCGACATTTGAGTATTTAAAACGTTTCGATAAAAGTGTTAATTGCTTTTTGAGTGTAGTGAACAAAACAGAATTGTAAATAATTATTGGTGTTGGCTTTTTAGTGTTGCATTGTTGTGTTGGGCAGCGCTTTAGTTGCAACGCCGTTAGGTAGCAAATGAACATGGATAAAATATTAATACTATCATCTGGCAATATCCCCAAAGGACAAAAGTTATTCTTCTTTTTTATGGGGTTTGTATTCCTTCTCCAAGGTATAATAAACTTATTCAATAATATCAATTATCCATTTCTTGCATGGCTTCAAATAGTTATTGGTCTAGTTTACATTTTTTCGATTGTATTTTATTACAATAAGCAGGATCGAACTGCGTATGTAAAACTTACCAGCTCAGAAATTATTTTTAAAAAATCTCCATTAAGCAAAGAGGTTGTTCTCAATATTTCTGATCTAATTAATCTTGAAATAACAAACTATGAAATACGAATAGATAGTAAGAGTAAGTCATACAATCTTAATTTTGGTAGTTTACCATATATACAGAGGAAAAATGAATTGCCGAAGTTTATATTAGATGTACAAGAGTTTAAGGAAAAATTGTTTTTAAACAAAAATGCTCCTAACCAGCAACTCAAAGCGACCGCGTCTTTGACGCAGTCGTTTGATAAAGTTATTGGGTTTGGCTTTTCAGAGTAGGTTTAGTTGTTCAAAGTTGATTTGCAGTACAAAACTGATATATAAATAAAAGTCGTTGGCAAATGTAGCATCGCTGTTATGGGCGGCGCTTTAGTTGCAATGCCGTTAGGTAACAACAAAGTGAAATCAGATGATAATTATAAGAGTAATAATATTATTTCTTCTATTAGTTTTATCGTATGCTTGTTCACAAAATAAAGCTGATAAAGCTGAACGAATCACACACGAAATAATCTCAGCATTATTTCTAGAAATAGTTGATACTACTTACTATTATTATTTTGATCCACCATCATCTTTCAATTATTCTTTACCTATTGAAAAATATTATGAATTATATACTTTTAGAGACAAACATAAACTTGCGATATTTATTGATACTATGAATAGTTCTAGAAAAGATTTAGATGCAATGCTTTCATCTGCTCATTCAAGTATTAGCAAAGAATTAGATCCGATTGAAATAGCACTCTTTGAAAAAAATACTCATAATAAAATGAGGTTAAATAACCTTCACGGAATAATAAATACTGGTAGATATGAATTATTTTATAAAAACAATCAGCTTGTTCTTGATCGTAATTATACAACTATTGGTGAAATTCATTTTACTAATATCGCTTTCGATGAGGGAATGAATATTGGTGGATTTACATACACTATCTATCGTGGGCCAAGAAATGCAAAAAGTGAATTCATTATTGTAAATAAAGTAAATAATAAATGGGTTCTCAAAAAGAAAATTCTATTATGGATATCATAAAAGTTACCTAACACGCAACTCAAAGCGACTGCTTTAAACGTTGCGGCATTTTAAAAGTTTTAGAGTTTCGTTATAATAATTAGTTGCTCTTTGAGTTTGGTGAACAAAGTAAATTTATAAATAATTATTGGCGTTGGTTCTTAGTTCTGCATTGTTGTTCTGGGCAGCGCTTTAGTTGCAAGGCCGTTAGGCAACTATAAAAACGAGATAACTTTACATGAAAAAAATACTAAAAGATGCTTTTGAAATTATTGCAAAGAATTGGAAAGCATACTTAGTAATTAATATTCTATTTTATGGATTAGTAATTGTGGGAATGATTGTTATTTCATCAAATCCAAAATTGCATAAAGAAATTATATTTAATACAAAAAACTATCTAATCAATGGGACTGGGTTACTTCCTTTTGTCACTAAATATTATTTAGAAAATAATATACCGATCGCAATTGCTGTAACATTTTCAGTAAATCTTATCTTAGCTACTTTTATTCAGATTACTTTACCTTCACTAATAATACCATTTCTTGGATTACTGCTTAATTGTTATAGAGCATTTCTTTGGGGTCATCTTTTCGGTTTTGATATGCCAGTAACAATATATGGCGTATTACTATTGGAGGGTCAAGGATATATTCTAGCTGCTTTTGCTATATATCTTTATGGTATGTATATGATAAGACCGCTGTACTATGGTTTTCAAAAAAGGAGAGAGGCATTTATATATGGAACTAAAGTGATTGGTAAGCTTTATCTTTTAGTCACTTTAGTATTGTTAATTGCAGCTGTCTATGAAGTATCCTTAGTTACGAGTTTTACAAGATTTCCAATTCATAATTATCCCAAAGAAAAAATAAATCTATCTGGTGCAGAAGTAAAATTATGGTCAAGTGGTTGTAGTGTCTATTATGATTCAGTTTCAGTGGCAATAAATGATGCAAAAGTAATAGGATCTTTACTTGAAGATATAGGCTACCTTAAGAAAGGAGATTATGATGTTGTAAAAATCAGTAAAACTGATTCTGTTATTTTTGTAAAGTTGTATTTAGAGGAAAAATATTGGAATGATAAAGATATTTTAAAAAAATTTGATGGTGTGAAACAAAATTATAGTAAAATGTTTACGGAAAGACAAATTAGAATAATAGCCTTTTATAAAAATGAGAGTGGATTTAAGAAAGAAAAAGTATTATAAAAATCATAACAATAAATATGTTGCCTAACCAGCGTCTCAGCCCGACCGCTTCTTCGAATTGGTTGTGGAGAGTTTTTAGGGTTTGGTTTTTCAAAGTAAGTTGTTCTTAAAAGTGTGATAGCAATACAAAACTGATTTTATAAATAAAGTTGCGTTGATAATTGCTTCATTGTTGTTATGGGCGGCGGGCTAAACGCAACGCCGTTAGCCTTTTCACAAAATATTAAGAAGAGATAGCTCGAGCAATTTCTTTGTTTGATGTGCCAAGAGCTAATAAGGATCTAATAATGAGATCAAGTGAAACAGAAGGATCACCTATTTCAAGTTTGGCCACTCGCGATTGGCTTGATTTAAGAATTTTTGCCAAATCAACTTGTGTTAGCTTTTGCTCTGTTCGCAACTTTTTTAAATTGGTGCTTAGTTTTAATTTTAATTCTATGTATGAAGATTCTTCTTCCGATAAACCGAGAAACTCTGCTGGTGAACCAATTTTCCACCCTTTTTTTTCTAAGCTTTTTTGTTTTTGTTTATTCATTATCATACTCCTTTATTCTCTTTTTACAGATATCTATAATATTCTTAGGCGTCTGTTGAGTTTTCTTTTTAAATACCTCAAGAATTATTATTGCATCATCATCAACTCTATAGATAATGCGCCAAGTATTTCTTTCATCATTTATTCGCAGTTCATGGCAATCAGAACCTATACTAGGCATTGGTCTCGAATGTGGCATTCTCAATTTCTCTCCCATCTGAAGAAGTCTGAAAAGAAATCCAGTTTCTACCCTTGCAGCAGAGGAAAATGGAGGAGTTTTAATCTCTCCATGCAACCAGATGAGAGGTTTATCTTGAATTATCATGGCGTAAAGATATGTCAGATATGACATATTGTCAAGAAATAAATTTGAAAGGCTAACAAGCAACTCAAAGCGACCGCATTTATGATGCAGTCGTTAGATGTGGTAATTGGGTTTAGTTTTTCAGAGTTAGTTTAGTTGTTCAAACTTGATTTGTAAAACGAAGTTGATTTTAAAATAAAAAAGATAGTAGCCGTAAGCGTCATTGTAGTTATGGGCGGCGCTTTAGTTGCAACGCCGTTAGCTTGCACAAAATATTGAGGTGATAATGAATAAATGTTTTTGTATTCAACCATTTGACGGTAGTGTTTTCGACAAGAGATTTGATGACGTTTTCAAACTTGCAATTGAATCGGCTGGTTTAGAACCATATCGTGTTGATAGAGATCCAACGGTAAGTATTCCTATTGAGGATATTGAGAAAGGTATTAAAAATTCTGAAATCTGTTTTGCAGAAATAACTACGGATAATCCAAACGTATGGTTTGAACTTGGATTTGCGTTTGCAATTTCTAAAAATGTTGTAATGGTATGCTCGGATGAAAGAGAATCAAAATTCCCGTTTGATATTCAGCATCGCACAGTTATTAATTACAAAACTGAATCATCTAGCGATTATGATGATTTGAAAACTAAAATAAAAGAAAGAATACTAGCTCTTCTCAAAAAGGATGCTGAAATAATTAAAACAAAAAAAATATCTCCAGTTGCAGATACAGAAGGTTTATCTCAGCACGAAATGGTTGCTCTTGTTACAATAATGCAAAATAATCTTGCTGAAGATGATGCAGTTTCAACATACACCATAAAATCAGATATGAATAATGCTGGATTTACTGATATAGCTGTAAGCTTGTCCTTAAAACTTCTTGTTCAAAAAGGTTTCATAAAATCTATCAGAACGCAAGATTATAATGGGAATGAATATTTCGGTTATGTAGCCGCAGAGAGTGGAGTTGAATGGTTAATGAAGAATCAAGAAAAATTAATTTTACAAAAGGAATATGAAAAACCAGTTCAAAACGAAAACGTAGATGATTTACCATTTTAGAAAAGGCAAGCTAACCCGCGCCTCAACAACGACCGCTTCTTCGATGCGGTCATATTGAGTCGCTTCGGGTTTAGCTTTTCAGAAATAGTTTCTTGTGTAAAGTTGATTTGTAAAACAAAACTGATTTATAAAATAAAATTGCGTTGACAAAACTTAGCCGTTTGTTCTGGGCGGCGTGTTAGGCGCAACGCCGTTATGTGCTAAACATAGAAGGAGGTAAAATGTTTGATTCAACATTCCTAGATAAAAAGGTCATGAAATCAATCGCAGAAATGATTGATAAATCTGTTCCGAAAAATGAAATATATCAACACATTATAAAAGAATATCCTAATCATGATCATGATTATATTGCAAAAGGAATTGCCTCATTCATAAATGATAATATCAAAAGTAAAAATAAGATCCACTCATATATACTCTCGATATTTGTAATTCTAAGCTTAAACTTTTGTCTCATTTTGTTCCCGAATTACGCTCCAACAATTTCTAAGGTAGTTTACTGGGGAACAGCGATTATTTATTTCATTCTGACTTTATTCCTAGTAAATGGAATACTTCGTTTTAAACTAGCTTATTATACAACAGCAGTTTCTTATTATTTATTTTGGATTCTGTCCATAATATTTGTTTGGTTATTTATTCCTTTTACCATCATGCATATTCTATTAACAATCGGAATAATGATAACATATTTGTACATCTATCTTTTACGAAAACATATATTCCCAAATATTGATTTTTGGGGAAATGTTAAGAAAGAAAAAGGTAATTATATATTTTAGCACATAACCCGCAACTCAAAGCGACCGCGTCTTTGACGCATTCGTTTGATGTAGTTATAAGGTTTAGCTTTTCAGATTAATATTATTGTTAAAAGTTGATTTGCAGTACAGAACTGATTTTAAAATAATATGGTAGTTGCAAAAGTGTCATTGTAGTTATGGGCGGCGCTTTAGTTGCAACGCCGTTATATGCTAATAGTAAAGTGAATATTAAACAATGCACAAAAAACAATTATTATATCTTGGAATAATTATTCCAATTGTATTTTGGATGACAACAATTATTTGTGGTTATATTTTAGGTGACTACAATCATTTGACAAGAATGGTAAGTGAATTAGGTGAAATAGGAACTAACACTCAGTATTTATTTTCATTGGGTTTAATTGTATGTGCCATACTAAGTGTATTGTTCATACTAGGACTTTATCAAACATGTAAAATTTATGACATGAGTATAATCCCAATTCTAGTTTTACTTTCTTATTCGTTCTCCATAGGTGGCGCTGCAATATTTCCATTCCCCTTGAGAATGCATCTAATTATGGGAATGCCATCAATACTTTTATTCCTTTCTCCATTATTAGGCTTTTTCTTATGGAAAAGAGAAAACAACTTAATCATGCTAAAACAAATGTCTGTGATCAGTTTTATTATAATGTCGCTTGGTTTTATAACATATTTCCCAAATTTATTGGGCGAGTATCTGGGAGTAAAGCAGAGGTTTTTCCATATTGGTTGGTCTGTATGGTTCTCATATTTAAGTTATAGCTTTATTAAGCTTCGTGAAAAAGAGAAATTAACGAATAAATAATGTCGCATATAACCCGCAACTCAAAGCGACCGCGTCTTTAAAATATTTTTGGGTTTAGCTTTTCAGAGTAAGTTTGTTATTCAAGGTTGATTGATAAAACGAAGTTGATTTCAAAACAAAAAAGGTAGTTGCCGTAAGCGTCATAGTAGTTATGGGCGGCGCTTTAGTTGCAACGCTGTTAGGCATTTAGAGGATAATTTATGAGGTTAATAATTCTTGTATTTATTCTAATTTTTTTAAATTGTTCTGAGCAAAATAATACTGAACTCAAAAAAAACAAATCAACAAATGGCATTTCTAACAATTTTATTGTGCCTACAAAGGAGAAATTATTGGAGATAATAAAACCAAACATTCAATTCCGAGATTCTATTTTTATCAAGATTAAAACTGCAAAAAATTTATCAGAAGCAGATTCAATTTTTAATAATTTTTACAAGAAGTATAGATATACGTTCCCTTCTTTTCATATGACACAGAATTCCCCAAATGCAATGGATTCGATTAATGCGTTCTTTCTTAAAAATGGATTTAGAATTGCAGATAATGAAGGTGATGCTTTTAATCTTGTAATTAATACTGATTACTTATTAAAGAATATTGGGAAGTACATCTCTCCAACTTTAGTAGAATATTATAATATAATTGACGAGGAAGATAAAAATGAGGACTTCTATGAAGATGGCGGTATGAGAATTACTTTTGACGAATTAGGTGATAGAATTTTAAGATGGGAAAAATTTTTATTAATGCATAATGATTTTTCGCAAAAAGTACAAATTGAAAGAACAATTAATCGGTATGAGCATTTCTACTTAATACCAATGGATTACCATCCTTTGTTTAATAGCGGAACAAAACAAAATAAATTAGATCCAAATATTCTTATGATTTACAAAAGATATGTCCTTCGTAATCCAAACACTGATTTTGGTAAATATATGAGTGAATATTTGATCGTTTTAGAAAACAATAACTATGAATATAATAATAATGTAAAGCAGTACTTAAAAAGCATCGACCCAGATGTACGGTAACATTATAATTAATGCCTAACCCGCGTCTCAGCCCGACCGCTTCTTCAAATCGGTCGTAGTGGTTTTTCGGGTTTAGTATTTCAAAGTAAGTTGTTCTTAAAAGTGTGATTACAAAACAAAACTGATTTATAAAAAATAGTTGCGTTGATAATGTCGTCATTGTTGTTATTGGCGGCGGGCTAAACGCAACGTCGTTATATGGCATAAATATGAGAAGAATATTTTTATACTCATTATTAGTTCTACTACTTTATTGTTGTACCACAAAGAAGGACCAGAAAAGTGAAAATTCCATGGTGACTGATATTGTATCAAAACAAACAAAAAGTATTTATCTATCGGTTATTAATGTCGATTCCTTAATCGCACATGATTCGGTAAGAGTTAAATATTATGCATTAGATACCAATAAAGTAGTTTTCGAATACAAGCCAAAGGATGAGTTACCAGAATATCTTGAAGAAACTTATCAGATATATTATGACCTTAATAGGAATCCCATTTGCATTTATGTAATGCCTTTTAGTGAATCTGGTGATTGGTTCCTTACTAATGAATACTATTTTGGTAAAGATGGGAAAACTATATTCTATAGGTATTGTCTTAATTATTTTAATAGTGAATGCACTGAGATCATGAGAGAATTCAAGGATTACTACTTCGATTCTAACTTTAAAATGATTAATAATTATCAATACTATCAAGACAAGAATAGGAAACCAATCGATTTTAAGGATTGCTATAATCCGTATTCTTTTGAACCGATTTATCAATCATTTTCTAATTATGAAAGCATTGTCTCAAAGTATAAGATAGTAAGTAAATGATGCCATATAACCAGCAACTCAGCCGGACGCCGTTTTCAGAGTGGCATTTTAAAAGTTATTGGGGTAAGTGCAAAAAGTCAAAATGTTTATTGGCAGTTTACTTATAAACTAAAATGTTGCAGCCGGCGCGTATGGTTTAAGTTACGCACCGTCTGCTTAATTATTGGCATTGTTTTATTAATCGGCAGTCTTGTTATGTGGCGCCGGCTAGTTGCAACGCCGTTATATGCTAGTATATTTGAAATTATTCTTAAAAATATCCATGTCAAAACTAATCTTGTTATTTATAGTCGTCAATCTATTTAATATGAATGCTCAAGTAAAAGACTCTCTTGATACTGATAGTACGTGGGTAACTGTACCTTTACCAGAAATCAATGTAGATAATGGTGTTCATGCAATTAATCGCTTGCCTAAATACATACCTATCTATGAACATAAAATATATCTCTATGCTGATTTCAAAAGAGCTAAAATTGTATTCGATCCACTATATCGAATCAATGAATTAAAATTCGTTATTTATTTGATAAATAATTCTGCTGATACCTTTCGAATAGAAATCAATCATCTCGGGTGGATACGAAAAGAATATCGCAATAAAAAAAATGAGTGGTCTCCGACAAAGCCCTGCAATTGGTGTTATTTGTCTTCTTTAGGTTATGTTTATACTATTGCGCCTGGAGAATATTTTAGTATGTGGGATAGATTTAATACTAAAGGTAAATGGAAAAAAATAAGATATTCTCTGGTTGGTTATCAAGTTGAATCATCAAATGAAGGGTATGATAGAGTTGAGTTAAAGGAAGCTGAAAAAGCAGTATATGACGAACTCACTTTCACGACATGCACGATAGAGTATTTAAAAGGAATCATAAATGGGGATATTCCTTTGAAAGTATTACCCAATGAAGCCACAAATATTAGATCGTGGGCAATGAGAGTAATGATTAGTAGATTTAAAGAAAAAGCCATTCCATTTCTTGAAATAATTGCTAACACTCAAGACCACATTCTGCAAAATGTTGCTAAGGATACAATAAAAGATTATTTAGACGGAAGACTAAAATGAAGTCGCATATAACCCGCGTCTCAAGCGGAACGCTGTAGCCGGTCGTGGCATTTGCAGTTCAACATTGTAGTAAAAGAGGAAAGAAAAAGTAACTAAATAACATAATCAGTGAGTCGTTGTATGTGACGCGGACACCTTGTGGCGTCCGCTTAAACGCAACGCCGTTATAACGCAGAGTTGAAAATGAAGTTTAAGCAAAAATATTATGGTCCTCTTATTAATCAGATTCCGCAGTTAAGAAAGTATCTTAATTATTCTGAGCAAGCTTATGTTTTGTCAAATCGACTCGGTGGACAATCTGAGGAAAACTGGGGTTCAATTGAATCAAAATTATTATCAATGATGATGTATCATGCACTAAACACAAGTTTATCAATTCGGTTATTAACAACGCATGCTCAACCTTTGGAAGCTTATGCCTTATTACGCGTTCGTTTAGAACAATTAATAGTTTTCTCTTACCTTATTCACGCTGATAAAGAAGAAGGATTTAATGCTTTTCTTCAAGATATAAAGAGAAATGAATTCCGTTATGCGAAAGCTATTAAAAATATTGACCCAGAATTGTTTTCGGTTGTAGAAAGAGCTTTCGCAGATAAAATGGAATATGCAACATTCCAAGCTTATTTTAATGAAAAAAGTATCGATCCAGATTTTGATTGGGAGAATGATAAGTTAAAACGCAAATGGTCGCCATTAAACGCATTTGCAATGTGTCAAAAAAGAGACAAATTAGTTCCACAAGATGATTTAATTCTCAGTATTAAACTAAGTAGAATCTATCTAAGCATTTATAAATCTGCCAGCATATTTGTTCATTCAGAATCGGGTATTGTCACCGAAAACTTTATTTCCAATCTGAAAGGGCGACCAATGCCACAGAATATTTATTTGTTTTCAAATCTTGTTAACCTAGCACAGATTGATTTAATACAGACTTATGAAGTAATTAATTATTTGTTACCAGAAAAAAAGGAAAGAGTAGTAAAGGAGTATGAGAGTTTTAATAAAAATGTTTTAGAGGATTATGATTTTGTGATTGATAAATTAAAAAATGCGTTATAACCCGCCGCTCAACACGGACAGCGTTTTTCAGTGCGGCATTTGAATAATTATTTTGGTGCATTTACAAAACTCAGTTGCTTTATAAAGTAGTTTGTTCTAAGAAACAATTTTATAAATAAAAAGTCGTTGCAACTATTCGGCATTCTTGTTCTGGGCTGCCGGTTAGCGGCGGTAAATTAGAAAAGAAGGTCTCACTCACTTAGTAGGTGCATATTCCAAAGGATCGGAATAAATTATGGCATCTCAAACAAAGCAAGGAGACCTAAAATGTTTACAAATAAAATAAGTGGATATAAAAAGAAGAGCAACAGTTCTTTGACAACAACTGAAAATTACGACCACTACATAGCACTTGATTGGTCGGAAAGAAATATGGCAATAGCCAGAATTGGTAAAACAGATATTGAGCCCAAGACAATAGATGTCCCATCAGATCTGAAAGAACTGAAGATATACCTGACAAACCTGAAGGGGAACAAGATACTGACAATAGAAGAGACAACAACGAGCCAATGGTTGTATGTAGAGCTCTATGATTATGTTGAGAAAATATTTATTTGTGATCCATACAGAAACAGGTTGTTAAGTGATGGACCAAAGACAGATAGAATAGATGCTGGTAAATTATGCAAGCTGCTCAAGAATGGAATGATGAAGGAAGTTTATCATAGCACTAATGAGTTGTATGAGTTGAGGAAGTTAGTAAGTTATTATGATGATGAAGTAAAAGCTGGAGTAAGATTATTAAATCAGAAGTCTGCCTTATATCGTGCAGAGAATAAGTCGTGGAAGAAAAAAGAGGAACTTGAAGGGAGTCGAGTAAATAAGTTTATTGTAGAGCAGCTGGATGAGAAAATAGAATCATACCAAGAAAAGAAAAAGAGGTATGAGGAAGAGTTTTCCAAGATAAGTAAAAAGAACAAGGTGATAAGAAGTTTACAAAGTATCCCAGGGCTTGGCCCGATAAGCAGCGTAACGATATTATCGATAGTAATAGATGGAAAAAGATTTAGGAGTAGTAATCATTATCTAGTTTACTGTGGCTTAGTAAAACATGATAAGCTGAGTGGAGGAAGAAGTTACGGTAAAAGAATCCCAAGGTATTCCAGAAGATTAAAAGGAGTATATAAATCGGCAGCAGTAAGAGTAACATCAACGGAAAATCCGTTGAGAGAGTATTATGAGTATTTACTGAAGGAGAAAAAATTTGCCGAACATAATGCGAAGCATGCAGTAGCCAGATACATAGCCAAGATAAGTTTGGGAATAATAAAGAGCGGTGAAAAATACAAACCATACAAATGGAGAGATAACAAAAAGGAAAGAGAAGCTGCATAAATAGAGAAAGACAAAAATTGATTATTAAAACAAAAGCAGAACTTCATTTTCTTTAGAGATGATCTGAAAGTGTGGGAGAGAGAGTTCAAAACGGCGTTTGAAGTCCCATGATGTTTAGGGAATATTCCAAATGCGGCGGTTAACCACTCCCAGTTTATACTAAAATTTGCCGTAGCCCAAACAGAGAGCTCAGATAGACGACTGGTAAAACAAACACATAAAAGAAGTAGCGAGCAAAGAAAGATAAAACTGAAGAAATATTAAATAGAAGTTATTCAACAAAAATAATAATCAACATGAGTGTTGTCTGTGAGACCGAAGTCAGAAATGTGGGATTATAAATCCCAAGGATGAACTGTTTTTTCTTGACTTTCTTTTCTATAGACAACGCCGTTATGCAACTGGTTGGAGAAAATAATATGGAACATAAATCAAATTATTGGATACTCTATTTGCCATTGTTAATGGCATTCTTTTCATTTTATGCGTTAATGAAAAGTGTTGATTCTGGAACGGTATGGAAAATTGTTTTCTCCATTATTGCCCTAATTGTTTTTCTGACGCTTTCAGTATTATCGTTAAAAAATATTTCTGCCAAGAAAAAAAATGGTGGTCAAAGTATATGAAAAAATATTATCCATTAATATTTATACTTCCATTTCTTGTTAATCAGATTTACCAACCAAATTCATCTCGACTAGAGTTCTTAAATATTCTGGTATTTGTTGTTCTAATATTCGTATTGTTTGAATATCTTGATAGGAGCAGAGATAAAAGAATTGAGAAACTTATTCCAACCAATAAGAATAAAGTAGTTCATATAATCAAATATGGGGCACTTATCGGATTACTTATATCATTTATAATAAATGTTATTATAATAAATCATTCTACTTTTATCCATTCAGTTATATTCATAATAATCCCACTTACATTATTGTTCAGTTGGATTGGCTTAATTGATTGGAAAGAATGTTATAAAAAGCAACTAGAGCAAAAATATTTTGTAAAATTATGAAGTTGCATAACCCGCAACTCAAAGCGACTGATTTAAAAGTTGTGGCATTTTTCAAATCATTGGTGTTCGTTGTAAAAGTGAATTGCTCTTTAAGTTTAGTTAGCAAAACATATTTATAAATAAATATTGGCATTGGCTTTTCAGTGTTGCATTGTTGTTCTGGGCAGCGCTTTATTTGCAATGCCGTTATATGCTTATGTCGGAATCTAAATCGTTTCAAGTAATAGTCATTGGAGCTGGGATTGCTGGTCTTACAGCAGCCTATTTTCTTGCCCAAAAAGGAATAAGTGTAAAATTGTTTGAAGCTTCCGATCGAGTCGGTGGTAGAATGACAACAGATATAGTCAATGACTTTATTTTGGATCGAGGTGCTCAATTTTTATCGAGCGAATACAATCTCTTATTGTCCATTGCTGCTGAACTTGGATTGAAAAGCAACATCCACGAGACTTCTCCTTGGAGTGCAATTGTACGAAATGGAAAAATATGCCGAATGCGTCTTGATAATCCTATTCACACATTGACAAGCGGTTTATTAAACCTTTCAGCCTGGTTAAAACTTGGTTGGCGAAGTTGGCAATTGCGTCAATCATTGAATTCACTTTCGCTCAATGACTACAGCAAATGGGCATCTTTTGATAATGAATCCGTGTCTTCTTGGACTAATAGAATGATTGACCCAATTGTAACAGAATATTTATTCGAGCCGATGTTACAAGGATTCTACTTCCAAGAACCTGAAGCGACATCTCTTTCGTTATCAATGGCCCTGTTAGCGTTTGGTTTTAGGCGTAGCCGCACTTTATCTATCTCTGGTGGAATTGGGACTTTGGCCGAATCGATAGCATCACGATTGGATGTTGATCTTGATTCGCTGGTAAGCTGCATTGAAAGCAGTTCCGATTCAGTCAGTGTCAATGTAAACAATTCTCAAACAAAAGCTGAGTATGTGATTCTGGCAATACCTGCTGTTAATGCTGGACAAATTTTTACTAGTAGTTGCGAAATTACAAATAGGCTAATGTCAACACGTTACAGCACTAACATAAATATTGCAATCATGACAAATGAAAAATTTTTATTGCCTGATCATTTAAAGGATGTATATGGGTTGCTAATCCCACGCGCAGAACGAAAGAATATTGCTTCGATTGGTATTGAATCGAACAAAAATCATAAATATACTCATCATGGGCAGTTATTAAATATTATGCTATCAAACAAAGCATCTGAGTCTATGATGTTTGATAAGGATGATTCAATTGTTGAAACAGTAGTGTCGGAGGCTTTAAAATATTTACCTGGGCTATCTAATAAAATTTCTTCTACACGTATTTACCGTTGGAAGCATGCTGAACCTTATTCGCATATAGGAAGAGCAAAAGATTTAGTGCAGTATAGGGACTACAAGTATTTAGAAGAACGTGTGCTATTAGCTGGTGACTATATGAGTATGCCATTTACTGAAGGAGCGTCAGAATCGGGAAGGTGGGCAGCTGAACAAATTTTAAAAAACCGCATATAACAAGCGTCTCAAGCGGAACGCTGTAGCGGGTCGCAGTATTTGCAGTTTATCATTGTAGCGAATGTTGAAGAAAGGAAGTAAATAGATAACGTAAAAAATAAGTCGTTGTATTTGTAGCGGAAACCTTTTGGCGTCCGCTTAAACGCAACGCCGTTATAAGCTAAAGGTAAATCCAAATAATTATAATGTATTAGTTATTGTTATAATATTAAGACTAGCATGGGAATAATAAATGATTTTATTCATAGAGCAACCAATGGTCAAAAAGAAGATATTGATTATCTAATGAGTCATCTAACAAAAGATTCGACAATCGCAATGACGCGTTTTATAGATTACGCTTTAGGTTTCGTTAAGAACCAACAAGGTATTAACCAAATGGAATTTTATCTATTTAACGGAACACTTATGCAACGTAATTATTGTTGTCTCTATTTTAATAGAAAAGGCGATTGGCAAATAGTAAAACGTGCTTTTAAAAGTGGACTAATCGATGAGATTCAAGCATACTCAAGATAAATAATTGTGTTTTATTAAATTTTAAGACGCTTATAACCAGCAACTCAAAGCGACCGCATCTACGATGCGGTCATTTGATAAAGTTATTGGGTTTAGTTTTTCAGTGTAAGTATGTTGTTAAAAGTTGATTTAGGGTGTGAGATAGAAATAAACTAAATATCTTATTGCAAAAAGATTATTGAAGAACAAGGATTGTGAGTTAATCGGTTTTTTATCTCACACCCTGAATAAAACGAAGTTGATTTTAAAACTAAAAAGGATGTTGCCAAGAGCGTCATAGTTGTTCTGGGCTTCGGCTTAGGCACAACGCCGTTAGGCGCATTAAAGAAAGATATATGAAACTAAGCATGGCAGTTCGACGGATCATTTTGATAAGCACAATACTTCTTCTCTTTGTTTTGGCTTGGGTGTCATTGTCGGGTGGGATCAATCAAATTCCTCGATCCAAGACAATTGGCCAAAAAGTGGAAACCGTTGTTCAGATTGTGTTTGGACTTTTTAGCTTGTTGATTACTGTTACTTGTTTTTACTGGCATAAGTTGCGTCGTTCAGTTCGGCTCGCTTGGTTAATCTCATTTGTATTAACTGCCGGGATATCTTCAGTCGTGTGGGGACCTCCGATGCTGACTATTGGATTGGTTTGTACTGTATTAGCGTTTCTAGTCGCACGAGGAATCATTTTTTTATTGGATGTTGGCAACGCCTAACCCGCGTCTCAAGCGGAACGCTGTAGTCGGTCGTGGTATTTGTAGTTTGTCTTTGTTGTGAAAGTTGAGGCAGAACAAAAATAAAATAACATAAACAATAAGTCGTTGTATTTGTAGCGGGAACTTTATGGCGTCCGCTTAAACTCAACGTCGTTATACCAAAAATTGTGAGATCAATATGGATCGTTCAAAACTATATGTTTATTCAGATGGCAGTAGATTTCTAAACAGATCTACAAAAGAAATATTTACAGAGATTGAAAAGAAAAATGTTTGGCACGAAGAAGAATCGGTTTCTGGATTTGGGTCGGCATTAGCGCAAGTAAAAACCGTTATTAAAGAATTGCCGAAGGTTATAAAAGAACTGGATATTAAAACTATTTTTGACATTCCTTGTGGAGACTTTAATTGGTTTAAAGAAATTAATCTCTCCAATAATATTTATTTGGGAGGTGATATAGTAGAAGACATTGTCCATAGAAATAATCAGAAATACAAAAGTGATAATATAAATTTTGTGCAATTCAATATGCTTGAAGATATTCAAGAATCAATGGACCTGGTTTTTTGCCGAGATTGCTTAGTCCACTTATCAATAATGGATATTTGGAAAGCCTTATCAAATATCCAAAAAAGTAATTCAAGATATTTAATGATAACTACGTTTACTCAAGAAGAAATAAACAATAATATAGTAACTGGTGGTTGGCGTCCATTGAATTTTATGAAAACTCCTTTCAATTTTCCAGAACCTATCCTGATTATTAATGAGAATTGTACTGAAAGGGATGGCATTTTCAGTGATAAGTCATTAGGAGTGTGGGAAATAAAGGATTTAGTCATAAAATAAATTTTGGTAAAACCAGCACCTCAACGCCGACCGCCATTTTAGTTGGGCGAATTTGTGATTTTTGAAATTGTGTTTTAGTTATAGATTTTGTTCTAAGTGTTCGTTCTAATTAATTAACTTGCCTTCGGTGCTTTGCTGACGCAAGATAAGCACCTACGGCTAAATATTTATCAGTTGTGTTTTACTTGGCTTCCTTGTTATGGGCGGCGGGTTAGGCGCAACGCCGTTATATTGCTTGAAAATTGTTAAAGGAGAAGTGGTTTATAGTTTCTTGCACCGTGAAGCATTCTATGAATCAAAATTGTTCTTTTTTCTATTGTGTAAAAAATTAGGGGGTTCTCAATAATCAAATATCGGTATCCAAGCAGTTTAAGATCAGAATCGCTGGGAGATTTACCTAACAAAGGATTATCAGCAAGTAATTCTAAGTTCTTTTCAATTTTGTCGGCGAGATTTGCAGCGGCTTTTATATTATCAGCATTAATGAAAGAAATTATTTCAGTGAAATCTTCTTCTGCGATACTTAAAAGTCGAACGCTAAAATTATTTTTGCTCATTTATCATTGTCCGGATTTTAGTCATAACTTGTTTAAGACTGTTTCCAGTATCACCGGTTGATTTTTGTTTCTGGGCAAGTGATAATTTTGAAAGCAAATCAAGTTTGAGTTGCATCTTGGAATAATGATTCATTGACATGACAACTAGATCACCTTCACCATTCTTAGTGATATAGATTGGTTCATTAGAATCGTTTGCAAGTTTTGAAATCTCATTTGATTTGTTTCTTAAATCAGATATGGGTTTTATTATTGGCATAGTTTATACTCTTTATTTTTCTATGTCAATATTATGACATAATTATGATAAAATCAAAGACGCAATATAACCCGCCAATCAAGCGGACGCCGTTTTTCAGTGCGGCATTGTTCTAAATTTTGTGTGTGGTTATAAAAACAAATTGCTTGTTAAAGTTGGTTGTTCTAATAATTTTTTTTATAAATAAAAAGTTGTTGCAATTATTCGGCATTCCTGTTCTGGGGCGGCGCTTTAGTTGCAAGGCCGTTATATTGCAATAAATTTTCTCTCATTCGAAAAAGGAGTTTAATGAAAAAATCAGATGAGATACTGAAGGTAGATTCAATACTAAAACAATTTGGAAAAATTACCGCAGTAAATAATCTTTCCTTCAGTATAAATAGAGGAGAAATATTTGCGTTGCTTGGTCCTAATGGTGCTGGAAAAACCACTATAGTGCGTATGTTGATGGACATAATTAAACCCGATGAAGGAATAATTGAATTTTACTTAAATGAAAATAAAAGTTCCCAGATTCCTCTTGCTTCTGAACTTGGTTATTTACCCGAAGAACGTGGATTATATCAAGAAATCCCAATTATAAAGACTTTAGTTTTTATGGGTGTCATCAGAGGTATGATCAAAAAGCAAGCTGAGAAGTCTGCCGAAGAATGGCTTGAAAAACTTGAATTATACGAGAGAAAAAACGAAAAACTAAGCACACTTTCAAAAGGAAATCAACAGAAAGTTCAGTTTATTTCTTCTGTTCTTCACAATCCATCATTTGCGGTACTTGACGAACCTTTTGCTGGTTTCGATCCTATCAATCAAGAAGCATTTTTAATGATAATCAAAGAACTTCGCGATAAAGGGACCACTATACTATTAAGTGCACACCAAATGCACTTGGTTGAACGTATTGCCGACCGTGTTTTACTCTTAAACAATGGGAAAAAAATTGCTTATGGAACCGTTGATGAAATAAAGAAAGACTTTTCTACCGGAGAAAAAATAATAATAAATGTTGAGGGCATACCTGATTTATCGTTGCTCCAAAATGATGATGCTGTGGAAAAAGTTGAATCTATTAATGATACTGAAGTAAAAATATTCTTAAAGCAAAACAAATCATTATCGGGGTTGCTTAACAAAGCCGCTTCAAACTATAGAATAACTTCCATAAAGACTGAACATATATCTTTACACGACATATTTATAGAGAAAATTAGTAAGGACAAAGGTGCAAGTAATGAATAATGGGAAAAGCTCAAAGATCAAATTGACTCTTGAGGTTGCTAAATGGGAATTCAACAGATGGTTCAAATTAAAAGATCAGATCATCACTCTGTTGATTAGTGCATTGATTAGTCTCTTAATTTTTGGCGGAAAAGCTCTCATAGAAAAATTCAGTGATGATAATGTTCAATTAGTCATTATCAACAGCCATGTTCTTCCTATCAAATTAAGTAATGAAAGTAAAATCAAACTAACAAAAAAAGAATTTACTGAGACAGATGAGCAGAAAAAGTTATTGGCTAAAAAAGAAATAGGTGGAATACTAATATTAAACGATATTGATAATATTGAGCTAATAGTAAATAAAAAACCCGCCTGGTTAGGAGAATTGCAGAAAGCGCTTACTGCGGCACGGCAACAAATCATACTTAAGCAATCAAATATTTCCCAAGAGCAACTTAAAAATATTTTTCAGCAAGCTCAAATAAAAATGAACTACACCGAAACCAAAAGAGAAGAAAGTAGTACCGGCGAGAAGGTTTCAGCCGGAATATTTATTGGATTAATGTTGCTTGGAGTATTCTTTGGATTGTCTTATCAATTTGTAGCCATAACTGGGGAGAAACAACTTAGAATAACTGAAGTAATAGCATCTGCTATTAGTCCCAAAACTTGGATAGACGGTAAGATTTTAGGTATATCATTGTTATCAATTGTTTTGCTTGTAACAAGTGCTTTAAGCACGGTTGTGTTTATTATGGTTTCTTCAATGTTCGGTAGCGGTTGGTCTATGCCACTTTCGATAACCAATCCATTATTAATAGTTGTATTATTTATTTTATCCATTAGCGGTTTTCTCTTATGGAACACTTTTTTTTCGGCAATAGCTGCCACAATTAACGACCCGAATACTTCAGCGAGAAGTTCTTTAATGATGGTGCCGGTCATACCGGTTGCGATTGCATTTTACGCTCTTGGAAATCCGGATTCGTTAGTGATGAAAATATTATCTTTGTTTCCACTCACTTCTTCGCCGGTTCTATCAGCAAGACTGGTTTTAACAGATGTGCCATTTATAGAGATATTACTTTCTTTGATCCTACTAATACTATCCATCTGGTATTTACGGAAAGCAGCCGGAAGAATTTTCTCACTTTCAATTTTAATGTATGGCAAAGAGCCATCCTGGAAAGAAATATCCAAATGGCTTAGAGAATCAAGGAAATAGAGCAGTGTTATACAGATATAGTTAATATGCAATATAACAAGTGCCTCAAGCCGAAAGCGTTTTCGAATTTGGCATTTGTGTAGTTTAAAAGATTGTTCTACCGTTTCGGTTTATTTGTTGGGTTTAGTTTGTAAATGAAAGTTTAGTTCTAATTAAAAAGTTGTTTAATAAATTTGGCATAGTTGTTCTGGGCTTCGGCTTAGACACAACGCCGTTAGGCGTCTATGGTTTAACAAAGCTAAATCGAATATTTAGATAATTAAAAAAAGAAGAAGATGGAAAATCATTTTGATAAAATATTTGAGCTAAGGTATTCTGAAATGGATAAGTCTGGCGACACTTCACCCACTACTATTTTAACTTTACTCGAAGAAACAGCCGCAGATCATTGTTATTCTATAGATAACAGTTTGTATGATCTTAAAGAACAAGATATCGGCTGGGTATTGCTTTCTGGAATTATACAAATGGACCGTTATCCTACTTATAAAGAAAAGATCATTATCAGAACATGGATGTCAAGTTACTCATTTATAAAAGGAATAAGGGAAAACATTATTTATGATGAACAAGAAAATATTATAGGAAGAGCTAAAGGTCTATGGGTTTTCTTTGATATAAAAAGGAGAAGACCTGTCCAAATATTTGACGAGATCAAAAAGAAATGGTCTTACTATAATGAAGAATCAATAAAACATAACATTGCTATTAATATAGAAGTAAATGAATCTGAAAGTTATAATAAGAAATATGATGTTAATCGGTTTGACATAGATATGTATAAGCATTTAAATAATATCAGATATTTGCAATGGGTAATCGATTCCATGGATGAAGATATTGTTGACAATTGTTATTTGAGTTCTATCGAAGGGCGTTTTGTTTCAGAAGTTCGAAATGGGGATACAATCATGTCTTTAACTCAGAAGAATATTAATGACAATTCTTTTGTTCATGCTATAAAAAATCAAGATAGTAAAAAGGTTTGTGCCACAGCAAAAACAGTTTGGAAAGAAAAAAATAAATAGTATCAACGCATAACCAGTTCTTCAAGGCCGACCGCTTCAAACGGTGCGGCAATTGTGTTGTAATTATTAGTTGCTCTTAGAATGTAGTAAACAAAATGAATTAATAAATAATTATCGGCAAAGTTTTTCAAAGCTGCATTGCTGTTCTGAGCGGCAGCTTAAAAACAACGCCGTTATAAGCTTAGTTCAAGGTCAATGAGAAGTCAGACGTATTTATATTAAACATTTAGAAAGGACCATATTATGGTTTCAAGTATTCAAAAAGGAAAAGCCGAACTGTTCTTGAAATATCATCAAGACAAAGAAATTCTGGTTCTGTTAAACTCATGGGACATCGGAAGTTCTAAATTAATAGAAGCATGTGGCTATAAAGCAATTGCAACAACAAGTATGGGAATAGCTGCCTCTTTAGGTTATCCTGACTGCCAAGTAATACAATTATCAGAAATGATTGAAACTATTACGGGAATCGCAAATGGAGTACAAGCTCCGGTAACTGTGGATATAGAAGCCGGATATGGAAATAATTTAAACGAAATAATTGATTCTGTTAAAAAGATAATTGCAACAGGCATTGTTGGAATAAACATTGAAGACAGTATTGATTTAAATCCAACATTAATTGACGAGATGGAATTTTGTGAAAGAATATCAGCTATTCGTGAATTATCAGATTCATTGAGTTTTCATTTAGTAATTAATGCAAGAACGGATTCATTTTATATTTCGTCAGGTTCGCCACGAGAAAAATTATCTGAATCAATTAAGCGTGGCAATAAATACAGGGAAGCTGGTGCCGACTGTATATTCGTACAACCTGTATGGGAAAAAGAAACGATTTCAACATTGGTTAAGGAAATTAATGCCCCCATTAATATTCTTGCAAATCCAGGGATTGGGGCAGGAATACCGCCATCCGTAAGTGAACTTCAGGATTTAGGTGTTGCCCGTTTAAGTCTGGGTTCAGGTTTGATGAAAGCGACATTAGCTTTGATAAAAAAAGTTGCTGACGAACTATCTGAAAAAGGGAGTTACAATATTTTATTAAATACCTTAACACCACTTCCCGACGCTGCGATGGCTTATAAAATGGCAATAGGGTTGAATAAATGAAATACTCTTAGCTAAGACGTTGGAAGATCTTAAAAATAAAACAAAATTAAAAGCGCTTATAACAAGCTCTTCCACCCGACTGCTTTAAACATAGCGGCATTTATTTGGTTATAAAATTGCATTATAAAAGCAAGTAGCTCTTTGAGTGTAGTTAACAAAATGAATTAATAAATAATTATTGGCAAAGTTTTTCAAAGCTGCCTTGCTGTTATGGGCGGAGGCTTAAAAACAACTTCGTTATACTGGTAAGTATGAGTAGTAGAAAATGAAAGTGGAAACAGATTTAGATACTATTAAGTTGGTTGGTAAACAGAAAGAAGATGAGAATTGGAAGTTTCGTTCTTATTTAAAGAGATTAGATATAGAAGCTGAGGAACTAGATAAAATTGTTTTCGAGATAAATAATGAGGTTACATCACAAATAGATTGCACAAAATGCGCAAACTGCTGCAAAGTTGTTTATCCAATATTAGATGAAGAAGATGTGGTTAAGTTTTCATCAAGTCTAAATAGGAGTATTGAAGAATTTAAGTCTAATTATTTAGTTATTTCAGATGAGGGAAAAGATAAATACAATTTCAATTCTGTTCCTTGTCCGTTTTTAAAAGAGAATAAATGTTCTAATTATATTAATCGACCTAAAGATTGTGAATCGTTTCCACATTTACATAAAGAACACTTTTGGACAAGGTTAATGGGAGTAGTTCAGTATTATTCAATATGTCCAATTGTATTTAACGTTTATGAGCAATTAAAAAAAGAATTATGGCGACGAGATTGGAAAACTAGAATATTATAATTGAGTTACCTGTATAACCCGCAACTCAAAGCGACCGTGTCTATAACGCAGTCTTTAGATATAGTTATTGGGTTTAGTATTTGGACGTGAGATAGAAAAACAAACATTATTTATTCTAAAAATTATTTGTGTAATAAATTGATTGTGAGAAAATAATAGATATTATCTCACGTCCTGGATAGAGTAAGTTTGTAGTTCAAAGTTGCTTTGTAAAACAGAACTGATCTTAAAACAAATAATTATGAAGGGCGCTTTAGCAAGATCGCCGTTAGGTGCTTATAATTGACGTTATATAAGCAAATTAAAGTAACATACTATAACAAGGAGTAGAATGAATCCTAAGGTTGATGTATATTTAAGTAAAACCAAAAAGCAGCAGGGGGAACTTAGTAACACTTACTCAACAGAGGTAATATAAAATTATGAAAAACATAAATCGCAATAAAAAGAAATTGACACCCGGACAACATGAAAAACTACTTAGAACATTGAAGACCCGTTTTGAGAAAAATATGAATCGTCACAAAGATCTTGAATGGGCTAAAGTAGAGTCAAAACTGGAAGCTAGTCCAGAAAAACTGTGGTCTATCAACGAAATGGAAAGAACCGGCGGGGAACCGGATGTTATTGGTTATGATAAAAAGAAGGCTGAATACATTTTTTATGATTGTTCGACGGAAAGCCCTATCGGACGCAGAAGCGTTTGTTACGACCGCGAAGCTCTCGAGTCAAGGAAAGAATTTAAACCGAATAATAACGCAATAGATATGGCTGCAGCGATAGGTATTGAAATTCTAACAGAAGAACAATATCGGGAGCTGCAGAAACTTGGAAATTTCGATTTAAAAACTTCATGCTGGGTGAAAACACCTTCAGAAATTAGAAAACTTGGCGGTGCCCTCTTCTGTGATCGTCGTTATGACACTGTCTTTGTCTATCACAACGGTGCAGAATCTTACTATGCCGCAAGGGGATTCCGTGGTTCGCAAAGAGTTTAAATTTTATAGAGACGGCGAAGTGGATTGTTCTTTGTTAAAAGATTAAAAAAGGAAACTTAATTCTGATAAGTGGCTTATGAAAACGCCGAACAATTTCCTTGATATAATTATGAATATATTTTATGATTTGTCTTAAATTTTATGAATCAGTGGTTTATAATTACAAAAAAAATGAATTATAATTGCTCAACAAGAGGTTCAAGCTAACTGATTCGTTCGCACTCGACTTTTGTGAAATTTATAAATTTGCGGTTCTGTTTATAGTATTTTGTTCAGAATGATTCTAAAAATATTTTTATTAATTATCGACTTAGGTTTTTAAATGCTTCATTGCACAGCAACTTAAACTTAACGCTGCCAGGTACTCAAAAAAATATGAATTGTATTGAAAGACTTGGATTCGATAAATGGTTCCAAGATAAAATTGAAACGACAAAATTAGTTGATTCCCAAATTGCAAGAGTAATCAGTGTGAATAAAAATAGTTTTGTTGTTTCAAACGGCAAAAATGATATTTATTCTGAATTAACCGGAAAATTTTTATTCAATACTGATTCATCCTTAGATATCCCCACTGTAGGAGATTGGGTCTATGCTCAATTTTTTGACGATGATTCATTAGCTATCATTAACGAAATATTTCCCCGTAAATCATTATTAAAAAGGAAAACCTCAGGTAAAAAAGTCGATTATCAACTGATCGCAGCTAACATAGATACAGCAATAATAATGCAATCTCTTGATTCCAATTTTAATTTAAGGAGATTGGAACGCTACCTAGTGATGATAAACGAGAGTAATATTAATCCAGTTATATTCCTAAGTAAAAGTGATTTAAAAAACAAAGATGAGATTGAAAAGAAGAAAAACGATATTTACAAAATCATTCCGGGTATTAAAATAGAAGTATTCAGTAACAACAATTTGTCCGAAATAGAAAATATTAAAACACTCCTTACTCCTTCCGAAACTTTTTGTCTGCTTGGTTCATCCGGTGTTGGTAAAACTACATTATTAAATAACCTCATACACAGGGACCTGTATAAAACTCAACCAATCAGAGAGAAGGACGGACGAGGTAAACATACTACTTCACGACGCGAACTTATAGTTTTAGAAAATGGGTCGATTGTGATAGATAATCCCGGAATGCGTGAACTCGGAATAATGTCTATTGATTCGGGTCTCGACGATACATTTAATGAAATTGCAGAATTATCAAAAGAGTGCCGCTATAAGGATTGCACTCATATTATTGAAAAAGGTTGTGCAATTTTAAAAGCAGTTGAAGAAGAAAAACTAACTGTTGAGCGGTATAACAATTATATAAAAATCTATAAAGAATCATTGTATAACGAAATGTCATATTTAGAAAAGAGACAGAAGGATAAAAAGTTCGGAAAATTTATGCATACATATCTGAAAAATAAAAATGATAAAGGATAGCACCGAATACGCGACGCAACAACAATACCTACTTCAGCGCGGCCATATTGAGTGTTTCAAATTAGTTTTACAACGTTGGTTGATTATTAAGGTGTTTGATCAATGCAAAACTGATTATATAAATAAATTTGCATTGAAAATGTAGCCCTTGTAGTTATGCGACGGCTTAAAAGCAATACTGTTATAACGCAATCTGAGGTTTAGTTCAAATAATGAGTTTGGATAAAAAATTATTAGTTAAGCTTTTTATATTATTCATTCCAGTTGCATATGCCTCTTATCTCTTTCATGAATTTGGACATTGGATTATTGGAGAAGTTTTAGGCAATAATATGATGTACACCCTAAATTATGTTTGGGTTAAAGATGGATACTATATTGATGCAAGTCATGATTTATATGTTAGTATAGGCGGACCCGCATTTACTATTCTTTTTTCCATATTATTTTTACTAGTCATCGAGAAATATAATACCATCTATCTATATCCTTTCGTATTCTTTCAATCGTTTATGCGGTTTTTTTCACTTGTCTTTGGCGGATTCAGTAATCAAGATGAAGCGAGAATATCTGCAATTCTTGGCATTGGAACATATACGATTGCATTAATTGTACTATTGATATTACTCATGCTGGTATTGAGAGCAAGTTATAAGCTAAAAATAAATTTGAAGCAGAATAGTTATTTCTTTACGATGAGCACCGTGTGTCAACTTTTGGTAATCGCGACATATAAATTCTTCTCTCTTTAGGAGCATTCTAAATTTTGTTTTAAAATTTGAAGTGGAGCATTAATTTTCCAAGACCAACTTATTTATTAAATGAAAGCTACGCTTAAATGTATGGTGTATTTAAAGACAAAGTGGCATAGGCTTCGGAATATTGAAGATATAAAATTAGTGCCTGGTTACTAACATGATATTAAATTTAAAACTGTCATCCCTAAAAACTGTTCCCAAAAATTTATCTAATTATATAAGTAATATCTTTGTGAAAGTTTGCGGAACCAGTCAAGATCTTTTCTTAGAAACTTTTTAATATCTTCAACCCGGAAATCGTTGGAAAATTTCTTTCTTACTTTATCAGTCCCCATAACAAGATCGAACATTTTCATTCGGTTCGTAGTAGCAAGTGTAAATGGATTTATGTCTGGATATAGTTTGTGATGAACTTGTAGAAAATAAAATTGAAGCTCCAGTAAGTTAACTTTGTCAGAATCAGTTATATGAATCTGCACCCCATTTAAAATTTTATCTTTCCAATCGCCGTATAAAATTTTGTAAGAGATCGGTCTGAATAATACACCCGGCAAATTAAGATCATTCATTTTTTTTGCAAGAGTATCTGCATTAATCCATTCTGCAGCATATGTTTGAAAGGGAAGTGTGTAAGTGATACCGATTCCAAAAACTACAAGTTCACCCAAGACTCCGGTTGCAACCAAGTACGATGGTGTTTCCTGATATGGAACATTTGGAGAAGTCGGGACCCAGATCAAGCCGGTATCATCGTATCGCATTTTACGTTTCCAACCTTCCATCTTTACTACCTTTAACCGGCATTTTACATTATTTCCAATCGCGCTTTTGGAATTAATAAGATTTGCAAGTTCTCCGCAGGTTAACCCGTATACATACGGAATTTTGTATTTGCCGACGAACGAAACAAAATCATCTTCAACAACATTACCTTCAATTCGCAAACCGCCGAGCGGATTAGGCCGGTCTAAAACAATAAACTGAATATTATTTTCAGCCGCCGCTTCCATGGCTAATCCTAATGTGCTGATGTATGTATACGAGCGTACACCAATATCTTGGATATCATAAACAAGAACATCAATTCCGGCTAACATTTCTTTTGTCGGTTTTTGTGTCTTCCCGTAAAGTGAAAAATATTTTATACCTGTTGCTGAATCTGTGTAGTTCTCATATAATTGTCCAGAACCAATCATTCCTTTTATTCCGTGCTCGGGAGAAAAGATTGCCTCCAATTTAAAATTCTTCGCTTGCTTAAATAAGTCAACAGTCGATTGAAGTTTACTATTTACACCGGTATGATTTGTAATTAGTCCAACATGCTTTCCTGCAAGAATAGAAAAATTATTCTTTTGAAGGACGTCAATTCCGAGAGACACTTTCTGCGATTTGACAGATGATGCTGAAAAAAATATTAGAAAAAATAGTGATTGAGTGCAAAAGAAATTGAGCGTGTATGATCTGATTTCCTTGTGCACTACGTCATTAAAGAATCTAATTAAGTTTTTAATCATTGCTGAATAGCTTTGTGACTTGTTCTAAAAGATATTCACTTGACCTGGAAATCTCTTCCATTTGAATATCAGCACGTTTCTTTATCTCTGCGGCAATTGTTTGATTACCTAGAGACGAACAATTAATTAAAACATTTAAATATGCCGATTTACCAGCCGTATTAATCAGTGAGGCAGCTACGCCTGCATCCGATAAAGAATTTTTATTTCCTTTCTCAATAACAATCTTCAGCAAGGGTAGAATTTCGATGCATTTCCGCATAACATCGGCAGGAACTTCGGCAGCGCCAATTGTTGCTTCTTCAATTTTGTTTGTGCGGAACGCTTTCTCAGAATCGCTTTCCTTAGGAAGTTTAAATGCTTCCATTACTTTATCAAATGCTGAATTATCCATAGCACCAAGAATAATAAAATTCTTCTGATAACCTTCCAATTTTTCTTTTACCTGGATCATCTCCTGCTCGACCTCAATATATTTCTTTTTGCCGATTGTCAAATTACAAACCATCATGCCAAGACTTGCAGAAAGTGCACCGCATAATGCCGCAACATTACCGCCTCCAGGAGTAGGAGAGTTGGATGAGAGTTCATTTATATATTCTTCGAGTGTTTTTGATAAGTTCATGTCAATTCCTTTTCTTTAAAAATACTAATGACTAATAGCTTAAAGCTAATTTCTATTGAATCATATATTCAATTATTTTTTCTTCCGGTTTGAATGGATGGAGCGCACTTAATCCAAGATTTTCGATTGCTGCATTAACTAATTTATGTTCATCCGATTCTTTCCCATTTGTATAAAACCTCCCGGCCTGCAAAAGTGCTTCAAGCGGAACTAAGCCGACAATTTCACTTCCGTTGACTTCAACACCAAGTCGATGCGCTTCTTTCTTTACCTCTTCGAAGGCGACATGAATTGGTGTAGTATTATAGTTAGTCAAGTTCATAGAAACTTGTGTGATGTTGTATTTCTCCAACGCAACCCCCATCCCTTTTACTTCTTTCAATCGACCTGGTATTTTAACTACCTTTCCGTCAACTTTAATAATATGTCCGTTCTCGTCCCGTTTGGAATAACCGCTTTCCCGTAATATTTCTCCAATCTCTTTGGAAAATTTCACATCGTTCGATTTGATATTTACGTTATAGGCAACAAGGAAGAAACGTGATCCGGTTACTAAGGCGCCCAATTTCGGATTGAAGACAGGTTCACCAAAATCCGGAACCCAATTTAGGTCTTTTAGTTTTTCTTCGAGACCCTCATATTCACCTTGTCTAATGCTGGTTAAACTTTTTCTATCTGCCTTGCGCGCGGCACTCTCATAGAGATATACCGGCACTTTAAGTTCCGCAGAAATAATTTTTGCAAATTCTTCGGAAATTTTCACACACTCTTCTGTTGTTACGTTTGCAACCGGAACAAAAGGAACAACATCAATCGCACCAAGACGCGGATGCTCGCCTTTGTGTCTTCTCATATCAATATTTTCAGCTGCGGTACGGCAAGCATTTAATGTTCCTTCTAAAATTCCGTTCTCATCACCGGCAAGTGTAACAACAACGCGATTGTAATCGGCATCCGGTTCTAGACTCAATAGTTTTACATTTTTAACTTTTCCGACCGCTTCTTTAATAGCTTCAAATGTTTCCAGATTTTTCCCTTCGCTAAAGTTTGGGACGCATTCAATAATTTTTTTCCCATCAGTATGAGGCATTAGTTCTCCGTATTTTGATAAATTATTTCACCTTTTTTTATTGTATATCTATTCAAATTAATTCCGATGTTATAAATAATTTCTGAATATTCTTTTGCTTTAAAAATTGCAAAGTCAGCCTGCTTCCCAATTTCAATACTGCCCGCTGTTTCATTTTTATCGACTGCTTTTGCCGCATTGATTGTAACAGCCGAAATTATTTCCTCTACACTCATTTTCATTTTTAAAGCAGCAACCTGCATTATTAGATGAAGATTTGGAATATGTGATGAACCGGGATTGAAATCTGTTGAAAGAGCAACGATAGCATTGTTATCTATCAATTTTTTCGCGGGTGCATAATCATAATCTAAGAATAAAGAAACACCCGGCAGAAGAACGGCAACAGTTTCACTTTTAGATAATTTTGGAATTTCATCATCTGGAATAACTTCAAGATGATCTACTGATAAAGCTTTATGTTTTAATGCTACTTCCATTCCGCCGATGCTATTGAATTGATCCGTGTGCAGACGTAATTTATAACCAAGTTTTTTCGCTTTTGTAAAAATTTTATCTACTTCTTCGGTAGAGAAAGCAGTCTTCTCACAAAATGCATCCACATGATCGGCTAATTTGTTTTTTATTATATATGGAAGCAACTCATTAGTGATAAGATCAAGATATTGTTTATGATCGTTTTTGTATTCCGGCGGAAATGTATGAGCACCAAGAAATGTTGGAATTATTTCGATCGCAGAATTGGTTTTAAAATGATTAATAACTTGCAGAAGTTTTATTTCGTCGTAATAACTTAATCCGTATCCGCTCTTTATCTCCAAAGTTGTAACACCTTGAGAAATGAAATGATCAACTCTTGGTTTTAATAGTTTTACTAGTTCTTCAAATGAAGAATTGCGGACAGCCTGCATCGTAGAAATAATTCCCCCGCCGGCTTTTGAAATTTCTTCGTAAGTAGCTCCTTTCAATCGCAACAAAAACTCGTTGGCGCGGGAACCCGCAAATGCAGCATGAGTGTGACATTCAATTAACCCCGGTAAAACTATCAAATCTTTCAGATCAACAGTTGTATCTGCTGAAATCTTTGAGAGGGAAGAATTTGGAATTAGGTCTTTGATCAGACCATTTTCAACCATAATGGAATGATTCGAGTGCACGCCGATTTCAGAAAGTTCTTTACCGCGCTTGAAATGCTTGTTTTTGGTATCAACCGATACAATTTGAGCTGGGTTCTTAAATAATGTTTTCATAAGTCCATAATTAAAGAATATTTCAAAAATAGAGAAATCAAATCTTTATTTGCCAATATTTTTGTCTATCCCGCTCTATTTTCGTAATTTTGCACATTAAAATTCGAAGGACAATCATAAATGTCTTCAGGAAGAAAGCTTAAAATCCTATTTGCGACGTCAGAAGTGGTTCCATTCATTAAAACAGGCGGTTTGGCAGACGTATCATCGGCTTTGCCGCAAAAGCTTCAAGAGATGGGGCACTTTGTAAGAATAATTGTGCCCAAGTACGGAGCTATTGATGAGAGGAAATTTAAGATTCACGAGGTTGTTCGCCTCAAAGATCTTAAAATAAATATTGGCGAGAGTGAAGTCGTGTTTTCTTTACGATCTTCATTTTTAATTGGACCAAAAACCCGCGTTCAAATTTATTTTTTAGATAATGCGCAATTTTACGGCAGCAGACACAGCTTATATACCGATCCATTGACGGGTGAAGATTATCCCGATAACGATGAACGCTTTATTCTTTTAGCGCGCGCGGTTTTTGAATTGATCACAAAATTAGGATGGACTCCTGACATTATTCATTGCAATGATTGGCAGACGGGATTAATACCTGCATATTTAAAATCAACTTATAAAAACGATCCTATATTCAAGCCGATTAAAACATTGTTCACTATTCATAATCTCTCTTTCCAAGGTATTTTTCCGAAAGCAAATTTTTATAAGACCGCATTACCAAAAGAACTGGATACAGAAAAAGGTATTCTTCACAAAGGGAAGTTAAATTTTCTAAAAAGCGGATTGCTCTACTCTGATATGATTACCACCGTAAGTGAAACTTATGCAAAAGAAATTTACAAGGATAAAAAAATTGGATTTGGTCTTGACGAGGTATTGAGTAAACGGAAGAAAGATCTTTATGGAATTATTAATGGAATAGATGACACTATATGGAATCCCGAAGTAGATACAAAAATTCCTAAACGGTTTTCTTCAAAGAATATTGAACTGAAAAAAGAGAGTAAACAAGCCTTAGCGAATAATTTTAATTTCACACCAAGTGATGATACACCGGTAATTAGTATGATCTCTCGGTTATTCGATCACAAAGGAATGGACCTGATAGAAAAATCCTTTGACGAAATAATGAAGTTGAATCTTCATTTTGTCATTCTTGGAACGGGCGATAAAAAATATCACAAATTTTTCTCCAGCATGGGTTCAAAGTATCATAACAAGTTTTCTTGTTATATTGGTTTTGATGATGAGCTTGCTCATTTAATCGAAGCCGGTTCCGATATGTTTTTAATGCCGTCGGAATTTGAACCGTGCGGATTGAACCAAATGTACAGTTTGATGTATGGAACAGTTCCTATTGTCCGTAAAACCGGCGGTCTGGCTGATACAGTTCAGAAGTTTAATCCTAAAACCAAAACCGGTAACGGTTTTATGTTTGAAAAATATTCTGCTAAAGAGATGGTTGCGGAGATCAAAGCAGCATTGAAGATTTTTACAAGCGATAAAGAAACATGGCAGACAATAATGCGAAATGGAATGAAGTCCGATTTCAGCTGGTTAAATTCTTCTAAGAAGTATGTAGATCTTTATAAAAAACTTACCGATTAATTGATGCAGCGAGCAATATTTTTAGATCGTGACGGAACAATCAATCACGATCCCGGTTACATCAAAGATCCATCAGAGATTATAATTCTTACCGGGGTAGCCGAAGGAATTAAAAAACTGAAGAAAGATTTCGGCTTTAAGATTATTGTCATATCGAACCAGGCCGGAATAGCAAAAGGATTAATGACAATTGAGGATGTTGAAGCAGTCAACAGTAGAATTAACGATTTATTGATGATTGACGGAGCTTCCATTGATGCATTTTATTTTTGTCCGCATCATCCTGATATTGATCCGCCGGAAAAATCAATTTGTAGGAAACCTTCTCCATTTATGGTTGTTCAAGCTGCAGACGATTTCAAGATTGATCTATCCGAATCATACATGTTCGGTGATAAATCGAGCGATGTTGAGTGTGGAATCAATGCCGGATTAAAAACTGTTTTGCTAAATAGTGAGTCTTTTGAAAAAGAAATTTCTACCTTGCATAATCTTGGGAAAAAGCCCAATTTTACAGCCGCTAATTTTATTGAAGCGTGCGATTTTGTAATCAAAGATTTATCCGGAGGAAATTAATTGATCAGATTTTTGCGTTTATCTTCTTTTGCAGTAGCTCTTATAGTAATTTTCATCTCGTGTAATCAAGATCCTACTTCGGTTGGTTCCAACTTAGTTTCTGAACAAGACCAATTTAATTTTAACCAACTTGATAGTTACCAATCTGATATCTCTCAAAAATCTGGATGGTCTTCAACTACTACAAAACTCGGTACTTCAAAATATGTTCTGCTTGGCAAAACTTCGTATGCCGAATCTTCAATGCTTCTATTGTATGATATTTATCTACCCGATTCTTTACTCACAAGATTAAAAGCTGGTGAATTAGTTGTAAGATCTGCTTCAATGCAGCTTAGACCACAATATACACTGGGCGATAGTTTAGCTTCCTTCGATTTCTCAATCTATCAAATTAGAAGTCCTTGGACAGAGATTGGTTTTGATAGAGATAGTCTTTCACAATTAAATTATGATGCTAGCGATATCAAATCAAACCTCACAACGACAGATACTACTCTAAACTTTAATCTAAACTCTAATGCTGTTAAAGAATGGCTGATGCGTAAGGCTGATAGTACGGCAGCACCAAAAAATTATGGTATTATATTTAAACCAAAATCTTCAACACAGAAAATTCTAGGCTTTCTTGGAATTCAAGGTTTATCAACAGCAACTGAATCGATTCTAAATGTCATCTTAGAAAGACCTTCTACCGGTTTTAAAGATACGCTCAATGTTACACCTTATGAAGATCTACATGTAGTAACCGGCACTTTACCAACTGCCGGGAATGATTTCTACCTAGAAGGGAGTTATTCACTTAGAGGCAATCTTTTTTTTGATATCTCATCATTAGCAAAAAATTCTATAATTAATAAAGCAACTTTAGAATTAACTGTAGATGAACTGAATTCGCTTGACGGCTCTTTAAAATCGGATTCAGCAATTGTTCAAATTTTAGCAGACAGCACTACCAAAAAACTTTCAAGCGACAGCAGCTACTCCGTTTTACTGGTTCGCAATGGAAATGTATTCTCCGGGGATATCTCTTGGATAATTCAAAAATGGTTGAGCGGTGTTGCTAACCAAGGAATGATAATTAGCCTTATAGACGAAACCTACTCGGCAGCTCGAATTGCATTTTACGGCAGCAAGGATCCCAATAAAGCATTGCGTCCTAAACTAAAAATAACTTACATGCAGAAAAAATAATTCATGAGACAATTAAAAATTTTCGTATTGTTATTATTATCGGCATCTCCGCTTCTAGCGGACGGAGGTTCAATTTATTCTCGCTTTGGTCTTGGGGATCTGCATTCTCCTTTTTCTTCAAGAAGATTTGCGTTGGGCGAATTGGGTATTGCTCTAAGTGATAAAGACTATTTGAGTTTTATCAATCCGGCAAGTTTAAATGAGTTGCAGTATACTCGCTTTGAGACCGGATTACTTTATACCGGTAACAATTCTCAAAATTCGGCATCGTCGGTATTTCATACCAACTTGCACTTTAATGGTTTGATGAGCGGGTTCCCGATTAATCGTGATTATGGAATTTCATTCGCGATTGGTTTAGTACCATATTCGGATGTAGCTTATGATGTTTTACAAACTCAGAGTAATGCACTTACCGATGACTACACGGTTAAATATTCTGGAGAAGGCGGAATCTCAAAATTTGTTTTGGGAACATCTTATCGGCTCCCTTTAGATTTCGCCATTGGTGTTACATATGATTATTACTTCGGCAGAATCGGTAATAATTCTTCCGTCACGTTTGTGTCGGGTTCTAAATTGCAAAACGCATCATATTCAAGAGAAACAAGTTATCATGGAATTGGTATCTCTGCTGGTTTGATCTCCGGTAATCTTTCTAAAGTTTTAGGCATAACTGATCTGAAAGATTTTAAAATTGGATTTACATTCAGCCCGGATGTTACATTGTCTGCGGATAGTGTAGATAATTCGACCTCAACAATCGGTACTTTTGCACTTTCTACAGGCTCTTCTAAAACCAAAGTACCGTATAAATGGGGTGTGGGTGCTTCTTTCAATTTTATTGATAAATACACATTTGTTCTGGATTATCTATATCAGCCGTTCAGTCAGTACACAAACAACGGATTCAAATCAAGCAATCTGCAAGATTATTATAAAATGAGTTTAGGTTTTGAATTCAGAGATATTGAAAACCGTTCTGATTCTTATTGGGATCATGTTACATTGAGAACAGGAATTAGTTATGAACAATCTCAGTATAAAATAAACGGATACGGAATAAATCAGTTCTCAATTTATGGCGGTGTTGGTTTACCAATTAGTTATGGTACAACTTATGATAGCACGCTCGATCTAAGTATTCAATACGGAAGACGCGGGACAACTGATAACAATTTGATTTCCGAAAACATTTTTAAATTCAATGTCTCTTTTAGCTTGGGAGAATTTTGGTTCCTTCGCACCGATAGGTGAGAAATCTGACTATAAAATATTTTATGGTTTCTGCTTACATTCAATATGCTGCCTCTCTTTATTTTGAAACATTACGTTGTTTCCAAAACAATCCTATTAAAAACTTTATTTTGAATTCATCCTGTAGAACACCATATTTAAGAAGAAAAATTTATGCTACAATATCTAATTCATGAAATAAAAATTAAACCGATATTACCATGACTAACTACTTACAAAAAGATCAAGAAGCATTTAAAATATCGCAGCTTGAGCTCAACAGAGAAGAAACCCACCTGGAATTAATTGCATCGGAAAATTTTGTCTCTCTTGCGGTTTTAAATGCTGCGGGTTCGGTTCTTACTAACAAATACGCGGAAGGTTATCCAGGTAAACGATACTACGGCGGATGTGAATTTGTTGATATGGCGGAAGATCTTGCACGCGAACGATTGAAAAAAATATTTGGTGCAGAATATGTGAACGTACAACCGCACAGCGGCTCTCAAGCAAATATGGCTGTCTATATGACCCTTCTCAAACCGGGTGATACAATGCTTGGTTTGAGTCTTGACCATGGCGGACATTTAACCCATGGCTCGCCGGTTAACTTTTCAGGACAAATATATCATTCAGTAGGTTACTCTCTTAACAAGGAAACAAAACTACTCGATTATAATTTAATTGAAGATCTAGCAAAAAAAGAAAAACCAAAATTGATTGTTATGGGTGCAAGTGCCTATTCACGCGATTGGGATTATGAAAAATTTAGAATGATTGCAGATAAAGTTGGTGCACTTTTAATGATGGATATGGCTCATCCTGCCGGTTTGATTGCAAAAGGGTTATTAAATAATCCTCTTCCATATTGTGATGTTGTTACTTCAACCACGCACAAAACTTTACGAGGTCCTAGAGGCGGAATTATTTTAATGGGGAAGGACCGTGAAAATCCTTTCGGGGTTAAAACTCTTAAAGGCGATCGGTTAAAATTAATGTCGGAAATGCTTGATAGTATGGTAATGCCGGGAATTCAAGGCGGTCCATTGATGCATATAATTATGGCAAAAGCGGTTGCCTTCGGGGAAGTTCTACAAGATTCATTTACTGATTATGCAAAACAAATTATTCGAAATGCAAAAACACTTTCCGGCGAAATAACTTCACTTGGATACGATATTGTCTCCGGCGGGACAGATAACCATCTGATGCTAATTGATTTGACAACTAAAAATTTAAGCGGCAAAAAAATTGAGTACACTCTTGGCGCAGCTGGAATGACTGTTAACAAAAACATGATTCCGTTTGATACGAAAAGCCCATTTGTAACAAGCGGAATAAGAATTGGCACACCAGCAGTTACAACTCGCGGTATGAAAGAGAATGAAATGAAAATGATTGCGTCTTTTATTGATAGAGCAATTAAACATGTTGATGACGACACGGCACTTTCACAAATTAAAAAGGAAGTTGCCGAACTGTGCGGAAAATTTCCGTTGTACCCAGAACTTTCTTAGAGATTATAATTGGCAGAATCAGAAGATAAATTAATACCAGAATCAAATCCTTCCGGGGAAGAAGGAAGTTCGAAGAATGAAGTTGAGATGACTTTTCTAGATCATCTTGAAGAGTTGAGATGGAGAATTATTTATTCTCTCATTGGACTTCTGATTGGAACTGCAATAGCTCTCTACTTCAGCGATTTCTTTGTTGATAAAGTTCTTTTGATACCAGCCAAGACGGCTAATTTCAAATTACAAAATCTCAGACCGTTCGGACAACTTTTTCTTTATTTTCAGACAGCAATGGTTATAGGGTTGATTATAAGTTTTCCAAATGTGATTTATCAGCTATGGAAATTCATTGCGCCCGCTCTCAGACAGAAAGAAAAAAAATACATTAAATGGATTGTTCTCTTCACAACTTTTTGTTTTATATGCGGCATAGTGTTTGGATATTTTTTAATGTTGCCGCTTACATTAAAATTTGCCGCCGGATTTGGTACACAAGCAATCGCAAACAATTTTGCACTTGATGAATATATCTCAATTGTACTAAGTATTATTCTGGGTGCCGGATTAGTTTTTGAATTACCGATGCTTTCTTTCTTCCTCTCAAAAATTGGAATTCTCACTCCTAAACTGATGAGAAAATACCGCCGTCATTCAATTGTTATTATTATGATTCTCGCAGCATTTCTTTCTCCAGGTACCGATCCTGTGTCTCAAGTTATGCTTGCCATTCCATTGGTTTTCTTATACGAAATAAGTATTATTGTTTCGAAAATATTTCAAAAGAAACCTTGACGAACAAATCTCTCTCTGAAATAAATCATACGATTGAAAATGAGCTTAAGCAATTTAATAAGCTTTTCAGTCAGGCATTAAAATCAAAAGTTGCTCTTCTAGAACTAATCACTCGTTACCTCCTAAAACAAAAAGGAAAGAAGATTCGTCCACTTCTTGTGCTGCTTTCAAGTAACATCTGCGGCGGAATAAAAGAACGTAGCTATAGAGGTGCAACCTTAGTTGAACTCCTTCATACAGCAACTCTTGTACATGACGATGTAGTTGACAATGCAGAAACCCGGCGCAGTTTTCCTTCAATAAATGCAGTATGGAAAAATAAAATTGCAGTTTTGATGGGAGATTATCTTCTATCAAGAGGATTAATGTTAGCAGTTGATGGCAACGATTTCGATTTCTTGCGTGTTATAACCAGTACAGTTAAACGAATGTCGGAAGGTGAACTTCTGCAAATTAATAAAACAAGAAAACTTAACATTGATGAAGAAACATATTTTAGAATAATCTCCGATAAAACAGCATCGCTACTTTCAACTTGTTGCGAAATAGGTGCGCGGGCAACAACTGAAGATGCTGATAAAATTACTGCGATGAAAGAGTTTGGTGAAAATCTTGGAATTGCATTCCAGATCCGCGATGATATACTTGATTACATCGGCACAAAAAAAATATTTGGTAAACCCCTCGGTGGAGATATAAAAGAAAAGAAAATTACACTTCCTCTTATCTACGCATTAAAACAGGCCCCCAAAGAAGAAAATAGTAAGATCATTAAACTAATTAAGAACGGCGCAAAAAAATCTGATATTGATGGAGTAATTTCATTCGTTAAGAAATATGACGGAATAAATTATGCAGATAAAATCGCAGTTGAATATACCAATCGAGCACTTAACTGTTTAAAAATATTCGATGAATCTGAATCTCGCAACGCGCTCGAATCATTGGTAAGTTTTGTAGTTGAAAGAATAAATTAGTTTTCTAATCCTCTCATATTCAAAAATATAATTCCGCGTGCAGAAGTATTTAAAAGAAAAATCAGTTGATCAGTTTCTGTGTCTTGTAAAATAAATAGTATAACAAAAGAATTTTGATTTATTTGAGATAGGACAATCCGATGATGAATTTGGATTTTAAATTTCCTTTATTATCTTTGTTTACTAAATTTTTGATAAGTGTATGTCTTATCTTTTTATAATTATCCGACACTAGTGCTTGGATAATAATTTATTCATATTTAATTATAGAAATAATTAACAAGAACATTTTCTTACTTACGGGAAATAAATGAAGAGAACAGTACTTGATTATGCTCTAAAGATTCGCCTCCCTTTAACTTTATTCGTTGTTGTGGCTTCATTCATTTTAACTTTTTACATCTCAAGACCGGAAAGAGATAGCGTTGGATACGCACCGGAACAGCCAATTAAATTCTCTCATAAATTACATGCGGGACAAATGGCAATAGATTGTCAGTATTGTCATATTGGTGTTACTAAAGAACGCCACGCAATAATCCCATCGGTAAATATTTGCATGAATTGTCATACTGTTTCGCGCAAGGACAAACCGGAAATAATAAAGCTCACTCATTATTATGAAACAGGAGTACCAATTCCATGGAAACGCGTACACAAAATACCTGAGTATGCATATTTCAATCACAGCGTTCATGTGAATAAGCAAATTGAGTGTGCCAGCTGCCATGGTGATGTAAAAGAAATGGAAGTGATTAAAGAAGTTAAACCATTTACGATGACTGCATGTTTAGATTGTCATAGAAATCCGAAAGCAGAACTGCCGTATCTGCAAAAAGTTAATATCGGTCCGGAAAATTGCTCGGCCTGTCATCGTTAAAAGATTAGAGGTTAAGATGGAAAATATGAATAGAAATAAATTTTTTACAACGTTGGGTAAGAGCACATTACTTTTGGCAATTGTCTCGGCCATACCGTTAAATTTCTTTTCAAAGTTAGATAAAGTCTCTAGAGAAAAGAAAATCAAAATCGCAATTCATCCTTTTTCAGTTAAAAGAAATAATAAGGTTTAGAAATGAGTGATTCTTTGAATTCGTCAGATAAAAAAGAATTGTGGAAAAGTTTACAAGATTATAATAACGATCCTGAATCTCTGAAGTTAAAACACAACGAATTTTTAGACGAAGTAACGGAAAAATTCGATCCAGAAAAAATTTCCGGAATTTCACGTAGAAAATTTTTAGCTCTTCTTGCGGCTTCTACCGCGCTTACTGCAACCGCATGTACAGACTACAGAGATAAAGGCGAGATTATTCCTTACAACAAACTTCCGGAAGAAGTTTTTCCGGGAGTCGCAAACTACTATGCATCAACATGCAACGGATGCGGACAAGCTTGCGGAATCCTAATAAAGACACGCGAAGGAAGACCGATCAAAATTGACGGCAACCCGGATCACCCGATTAACCAAGGAAAGATTTGCGCTAAAGGACAGGCAAGCATTCTAAATTTATATGATCCGGAAAGATTGCACGATCCGTTGTATAATAAAAATGTTGTTAGTTGGAAAAAAGTTGATAACCAAATCATCTCATCATTAAGTGAAACAATTAGTAACGGGAATGAAATTGCGATTGTTACAGGATTAATTTCGTCTCCAACAACTAAAAAAGTATTAGATGATTTTGTTGTGAAATATCCAAAAACAAAAATTTATTCTCATACATTACTTAATGATGAACAAAGAAGAAATGCCTGGTATGAATGTTACGGGACCTTCGATTACCCATCAATTAAATTTGATGAAGCAAATATAATTCTCGCCCTTGATGCCGATTTTCTTGGAAATGAGGGGAGCTATATTGAGAACATGAGAAAGTACGCGGCAAAAAGAGAAGTAGTTGGAAAAACTGATTTCAACCGCCTCTATGTTGCAGAAGGAAGAATGAGTTTGACCGGAATGATGGCTGATTACCGTGTAAGTCTTTCACCCGTAAAGCAGTATCAGTTCGTAATGACTTTGATTAACGAATTGATTAAAAACAGTTCTGCATTCTCTTTGGACGTAGCCGCAAAATCTAAAATTGAAAAATTCCAGCTTTCATCCTTGAACTCTAATGAAAAAGAGAAAATTTCTTATTTGATTAATGATTTGAATAAGAACCGTGGTAAGTCCATAATTTACGCTGGCGATACTCTTCCGAAAGAAGTTCATATCGCGGTAAATCTATTAAATGAAGTACTCGGCAATATAGCTCTTTATGATTATTCATCAACTTCAAAGTCGGTAGTAAAGCAATCAACGCAACAAGAAATCTCACAACTTGTTGATTCAATGAGTAACGGTAAAGTTGGTGTGCTGATTCAATTTGATTGCAACCCGGTTTTTACATTGCCCGAAGATTATGGATATTCATCCGCTCTAAAAAAAGTACAAACTGTTATCACTCTAACTGAAACCGAAAATGAATCTTCGGCAGCCGGAAATTATACTTTGCCGATAAATCATCCATTTGAATCTTGGGGAGATGCTTACATACGAAGCGGAGTTTATAGTTTACAACAACCGGTAATATCTCCAATCTTCAATACACGGCAAAAAGAATCGATTCTACTAACTTGGATCGCGGATGATTCCAATTCTTTCAAAGAAGATTATTATCATCAGTATTTGATGAATAATTTCAATGCGACAATTTTTGCAAAGAAAAATGCTCTTTCGGATACAAAAACTTTTTGGTACTCTGCTCTTCATGATGGCGTAGTTATATTCAATGAGTTATCTCAAGATTCTAAGTTTAACTTAAATTCTTTTTCATCTTCAAAAGAAATTAATCCGACACAAGGTTATACAGTTCATTTGACCGAAAGTTATTTTCTGGGTGACGGAAAATTTTCTAATAACGGCTGGCTTCAGGAATTACCGCATCCCGTTTCGAAAGTAACTTGGGATAATTACGCATCAATCTCACCAAATCTTGCAAAACAGCTTTCAGTTGAGATGAATGATCTAGTTGAAGTTAAAGTGAACGGTAAGAATTTAACTTTACCTGTTCTTGTTCAACCCGGTGTTGATACTAACACAATCAACATTGAACTTGGTTACGGAAGAAAAATTGTTGGAAATGTTGGCAAAGATGTAGGATTTAATGCAGTCACACTTCAATCAAAAAACTATTCGTCTTCACCTTTTATATATGAGAACATTTCGATACAAAAAATTAGCGGATCACATAAACTTGTTTCAACTCAAGAACATCATTCGCTTGATGATACTTTCGTTAAGGATATTCACCGTAAGAGAAATATCATTCAAGAGGGTACTGTTGAAAAGTATAAGAAAGAACCAAACTTCCTTCATGCTGAGAAAGAAAAACTTTTCAGTATTACTACCGAACATAAATACACCGGACATAAATGGGCTATGGCTATTGATCTCAACAAATGTACAGCTTGCGGCGGATGTGTAACTGCATGCAATGTTGAGAACAACGTTCCTGTTGTTGGTAAGGATCAAGTGGAAGTCGGTCGTGAAATGCAATGGTTGAGAATTGATCGTTATTATTCCGGCACTCCGGATGAACCAATTATAAGTCATCAACCAATGCTCTGCCAGCATTGCGATAACGCTCCATGCGAAAATGTTTGCCCTGTTAACGCAACTAATCACAGTCCCGACGGATTAAACCAAATGGTTTATAACCGTTGTGTTGGAACCCGATATTGCTCAAATAACTGTCCATATAAAGTAAGACGATTCAACTTTTTCAATTACCGAGATCACTTTGCAGATTCATATTATGAAAACGATTTGACTTCGCTTGTTCACAATCCCGAAGTTACAGTCCGTTCCCGCGGTGTGATGGAGAAATGTACATTCTGCGTTCAAAGAATCATGGAAGCACGCTCAAATGCGATTCGCGATGGAAAAGAATTAAAAGGAACAGATGTTGTTACTGCCTGCCAGCAGGCATGTCCAACAACGGCAATTACATTCGGAGATGCAAACGATCCGGATTCATTAGTCGCAAAACTTAGAGATCACGATTTGTCTTATCATGTTTTAGAAGAGCTAAATGTTAAACCGAACGTAACATATATTGCCAAACTTCGAAATACTCATTCAGAGGAGATACTGTGAGTACTTTAGATTATACTAGAGAAGTATCAGTTATAGAAGGGAAACAATCGTTACGCGAATTAGATGAATTAATTGCAAAACCTCTTGATACTAAACCTGATAGAAAATATTACATCGCTTTATCAATAACATTATCATTAGCATCTTTACTTGTTATCGGTCTTGGTCTAACTTTTTATTATGGTATCGGAATGTGGGGAAACAATATCCCCGTTGGTTGGGCTTTCGATATTACTAACTTTGTTTTTTGGGTCGGTATTGGTCACGCCGGTACATTGATTTCGGCAATTTTATTTTTATTCAGACAAAAATGGAGAACCGGAATTGCGCGAGCTGCAGAAGCAATGACAATATTTGCTGTAATGACTGCAGGATTATTTCCATTGATCCATGTAGGGCGTCCATGGTTAGCCGGATATCTTTTCCCTTATCCAAGTCAACATTCGGTGTGGGTAAATTTCACATCACCATTACTATGGGATGTATTTGCTGTTTCAACCTACTTAACAGTTTCATTAATCTTTTGGTATGTTGGATTGATTCCCGATCTTGCAACTTTACGTGAGAAAACAACTGGTAAAATTAAAAAAGTATTCTATTCAACATTCAGTTTGGGCTGGCGATTTTCGAACCGGCATTGGCAGCATTACGAAATGGTTTATTTAGTACTTGCCGGTTTTGCCACACCACTCGTACTTTCTGTGCATACAATTGTCAGTTTCGATTTTGCAGTTTCAATTCTTCCCGGATGGCATTCAACAATATTTCCTCCTTACTTTGTCGCGGGCGCCGTATTCTCTGGATTTGCCATGGTTCAGAATGTTTTAATAATTGTAAGAAAAATTTTCAATTATGAACATATCATCACGCTCGATACTCTCGATAAGATGAATAAGATTATGCTACTTACTGGATCTATGGTTGGATATGCTTATGCAATGGAATTTTTTATTGCTTGGTACGGCGGCGTAGAAGCTGAAAGATTTACATTTTTGAATAGGGCACTCGGTCCTTACGCATGGGCATATTGGACGATGATAACATGCAATGTAATTACCCCGCAGCTTTTCTGGTTCAAAAAAATTAGAAGAACAATTCCGGTGATGTTTGTAATTGCAATATTCGTCAATGTCGGAATGTGGTTTGAGAGATTTGTAATTATAGTTACATCGCTTTCAAGAGATTTTCTACCCTCAAGCTGGCACCATTATACACCAACTTATGTTGACGGAATGATCCTAGCCGGAAGTTTTGGATTTTTCTTGACGTGTGTTCTTTTATTCATAAAGACTTTACCGGTAATATCAATGGTAGAAGTAAAATCTGTTTCAAATGGCGCTCAACCTTCTCATAAGGAACATCAATGATGAGCGAAAAAATCTTATATAGTTTTGCGGCAATTTTTGATTCACCTGACCAAATTTCACATGCAGCCGAGAAAGTAGTTGAGCAAGGCTACACAAAGTATGATGTCCATACTCCTTATCCGCTGCATGGAATGGATAAAGTAATGAAGCTGCCGCCATCTAAGCTTAGCTATGTTGCTTTAGTATTTGGTTTAGCCGGAATGATAGGGGCATTTTTGAGCTTGTGGTGGGTTTCGGCAATTGATTATCCTATTGTAATAGGCGGTAAGCCACTATTTTCATTTCCCGCTTATATCCCGGTTGTATTTGAAGTAACTGTATTAACGGCTTCTATTGCAACGGTACTAATTATGCTTCTTATCTTTTTCAAACTTCCGAATAATGCTCATCCGCTACACGGTACAGATTACATGAAAAAAGTTTCTGCCGACAAATACGGAATTAGTATTCAGGCAGATGATCCAAAGTTTGATGAGGCCAAAGTTAGAAATTTATTTGAATCGGTTCATGCAAAAGAAATTTATTCTGTTTACTGGGATAACGAAGAACTAACTCATAAGCACAAAATAATTGAGCCGAAATTTTTAACTTTTCTATTTGTTGTTGCTTTAATTTCATCTGGAGCAACTTACTTCACTCTCAATAAACTTATGTTTATGCTTCCATTTAATTGGATGATGGAACAACCAAAGCAAAGTGCGCAGCAGAAAAGTTTAGTTTTTTCTGATGGATTTGGAATGCGTCAGCCGGTTGCCGGAACTGTTGCCCGCGGTTACATGCCTTACGAATTTAAAGGTCAGCCCGATGTTGCCGGAGAAAAATTGGTAAACCCAATTCCTATCTCTAAAGAATCATTAAAACTTGGTCAAATAAAATTTGATATCTATTGCAGTCCTTGTCATGGTTATCATGCCGAAGGCGACAGCAGATTAAGAGGACAATTTCCAAATCCGCCGAGTTTACATTCGGAAAAGGTTAGAAATTGGAGTGATGGAAGAATCTTTGCAGTCTTAACGGAAGGTCAAAATACTATGCCGTCTTATGCAACTCAACTTTCTGTTGAAGAAAGATGGGCGGTAATAAATTATTTGCGTGTATTACAAAGAGCGCTTAACGCTAAGGAGTCGGATCTACAATGAGTTCTTCTACTGTTGAATATCAAAAGAAAGAACTGCCGGGTAAAGTTAAATCGGTCGGTCTGATTTTATTGATCGTAGGAATGATTATAGTAATTCTTGGTTATATCGTCAATCCAACCAGAGCCGCATATAACAATATCATTGGATTTACTTTTCTCGCGAGTATTGGAGTCGGCTCACTCTTTTTTGTTGCTATAGAATATGTCGCTGGCGCTGTGTGGAGCACACCTTTCAGAAGGATAGGCGAATTTCTGTCATCGTTAATAGTAATTCTTCCGATTCTTTTTGTTCCGCTTTTGTTAAACATGAACAATGTTTTCCATTGGACTCATCCCGCACCAACCGATAAAATATTAGTAGATAAGGCGCCATATCTTAATGTTAGTTTTTTCATCATTCGTGTTGTTGTGTTTTGGTTGATTTGGTTGGCATTCTATTATTTCATCACCAAAAATTCTCGAACGCAAGATTTGACAAAAGACCAAAGTTTAACAAAAAAGAATATAAAACTTTCCGCCATCTTTATGCCGGTATTTGCATTAACAATTTCGTTCGCCGCTATTGATTGGCTCATGAGCCTAGCACCTCATTGGTTCTCTACAATATTTGGTGTTTACTATTTCTCCGGAACCGTACTAGCCGCACTTGCGGTTGCAACAATATTTATAATTCCCTTGAGCGAACGAGGTTATTTAGTTAAAGGAATTAATACAGATAGTTACTATAGCCTTGGAGCGCTTCTTTTTGCTTTCACAAATTTCTGGGCATACATTGCATTCAGCCAGTTCTTACTAATTTGGTATGCAAATCTTCCTGAAGAAACAATCTGGTTTTTGGCACGCTGGGAAGGGAACTGGAAATTTGTAACAATTGGAATGTTGGTGTTTCGTTTTTTGATTCCTTATGTAGGTCTTCTCTCTCAGCCAGCTAAGATGAATCCAAAAAGATTAATAATTATTGCAGGCGTTATTTTATTCGCTCACTATTTTGATTTGTACTGGCTGACTGCCCCTAACTTCAGCAATGGAGAGGTAACATTCGGATGGATTGAACTGGGATTTCCAATTATGATAGCAGGTTTGGTAATTCTTGTCTTTATTTATAAATCTAGAAAGGAAAACCTTGTTCCTGTAGGCGATCCAAAACTTAAACGTGGAATTGATTTTAGATTATAATCATATAGAAAAATGAACTCATACAAAAAACCGGAAGATGAAATAAATTTTAAAGAATTATTGAAAAACCCCATCCGTTTATTCGGCTGGATCTTTCCATTATTCTTAGTTCTAATTCTTGTACTTGGAATTTATTTCGTCAAACACTTGAATGAAATTTCATTCAATGTTCAGACTGTTGGTATTACAGATTCAACTTTAATTAAGAAAGATATTGAGTTGAAAAGGGGAGGAGTAACTACTCCAGTTAATTTAGAACTTGTAAAATCTCCTACGCCGGAATTTATTGCGAGGGGGAAAGAATTATTTAATACAAATTGCAAATCATGTCACGGCGAAAACGGGTTGGGCGATGGACCCGCAGGAGCGGCATTAGTTAAAAAGCCAAGAAATTTTCATTCAACGGAAGGCTGGACTAACGGAAGAAACATTGATCAAATGTATAAAACTTTACAAGAGGGAATTGTTAAAAATGGAATGGCAGCTTATGAATATATTCCATCGTCTGATCGATTTGCTATTATTTCATATATAAGAACATTCGCGCAATTTCCGGAAATTACTTATGATCAATTAATTCCACTCGATGCTGCGTATAACTTGTCAGCTGGAACGACAGTCCCAAATAATATTCATGTCAGCTTGGCAGAAAGTAAATTGATTGAAGAAAATTCATTAGCGAATCAAAAATATTTGAGCTTTCAAGCAAAAATAAATTCGACACCGGAGAATGCCCAGGTTCAAACGATCAAAAAATATTCGATTAATCTATCAAAAATTTATACATCATTTATCAGATCTAACGGAGAGCAAAACCTTGACAAATTTGTAAATGATGTTTTGGCGAATCCGATCAATGCTGGTTTTCGCCCGGCAGTTGTTGAATTATCGAAGGATGAATGGAAAAACTTGTATGATTATTTGAAATCGACAACAATGTGAATAGATAAATGAAATTATTTAGAAACAACATATCATGGATTGCGGCAGTAATCATTTCCTTTTTATCATACAATCTATACGCAGAGGGAAAAATCAAAATTGGAATTGATGAACAGCTAGGAAATCATATACCTCTTGATTTGACATTTCAAACTTCGGACGGGAAGACTGTTGCCTTAAGAGATATTATAAACAAACCTACAATTCTTGCTCTGGTGTATTATGAATGTCCCGGTCTATGCAGTCCAATGCAGTCCGAATTAGCATGGACAATTGATAAGATTCAATTAGAACCGGGCAAAGATTTTCAAGTAATTAGTTTGAGTTTTGATCCCCATGAGACTCCCGAAATTGCCGCGAAATGGAAGCGAAGTTACCTTCAGACTATTAAAAGGAATTTCAATCCAAACGATTGGATCTTTTTAACCGGCGACAGTACAAGCATTAAAAAAGTAACCGATGTATGCGGATTTTATTATAAGCCAACAAATAAAGATTTTACTCACGCTACAACATTAATTTCAATTTCACCCGATGGAAAAATATGCCGTTACCTTTTTGGTATTGATTTTAATCCATTTGATATGAAAATGGCTTTACTTGAAGCCGGGAGCGGAAAAGAAAATCCTACTATATCAAAAGTTTTAAGACTTTGTTTCAGCTACGACCCAAGCGGTGAAAAGTATACATTAAATGTTACAAGAATTTCCGGCGCAGTAACAATTGTAGGTGTCGGTATTTTTCTTGCTGTAATGTTGTTAAAGAAGAAAAAAGTTAAGAATGAAGGAGCTAAAATAAATGGCTAACGGAACTATTTCTCCAACGGATCTGCCTGTTCCTAAAGCGGAAAAATCTTTTTACGAACAGAGTACGAATAAATATACTGGTATTCTCTCCTGGTTGCTTACAAAAGATCATAAGAGAATCGGACTTATGTATATGTATGCAATCATCTCATTCTTCCTGGTTGGAGCTATCATTGGCATACTTATGCGCCTGGAGCTACTTTCTCCCGGCGGAAAATTATTTTCTGCGCAGACGTACAACTCGTTGTTCACTCTGCACGGGGTGATAATGATTTTCTTGTTTATCATTCCCGGAATTCCAGCGATATTTGGAAATTTCTTTTTACCAATTCATATCGGAGCGCGGGATGTTGCTTTCCCAAGATTGAATTTACTTTCATGGTATGTATATATGGTTGGGGCAATACTAGCATTAACCTCATTGTTTTTACCCGGCGGTCCCATAGATACCGGCTGGACTTTTTATATTCCTTATAGTGTAAGAAGCGGGTCGAATGTTTCTCTTGCAATATTTGCCGCGTTCATTCTCGGTTTCTCATCAATATTAACCGGGATAAATTTTGTAACAACTACACATCGTTTACGTGCACCGGGAATGTCTTTTTTCAAAATGCCTTTGTTTGTATGGTCAGTATACGCAACTGCCTGGATCCAAATAATTGCAACACCAGTTATAGCAATTACAATTCTCCTCGTAATTATCGAGAGAGCTTTCGGTGTTGGAATTTTCGACCCGGCACTCGGAGGTGATCCGGTCTTGTATCAGCATATGTTCTGGATCTATTCACATCCGGCAGTTTATATAATGATCCTGCCCGCAATGGGTGTTGTTTCCGAAATCATCCCGACTTTTGCACGAAGGACAATTTTCGGATACAAGCAGATTGCGTATTCATCTTTGGCAATAGCTTTTATCGGCTACCTAGTTTGGGGGCATCATATGTTTTCAAGCGGACAAAGCGATACAAGCAATTGGATCTTTTCATTGTTAACTTTTCTTGTTGCGCTTCCCAGCGGTGTAAAAATATTTAACTGGGTTGCAACTATGTATAAAGGTTCTATCGATCCTCAGCCGCCGTTCTTGTGGGTGATGTCATTCATATTTTTATTTTCTATTGGAGGTTTAACCGGTCTGGTGCTCGGATCATTGGCAACAGATATACATCTAACCGACACATATTTTGTGGTTGCACATTTTCATTATGTTATGTTCGGTGGAACCGGGACAATATTTATAGCGGCATTTCATTACTGGTTTCCAAAAATGTTCGGAAGAATGTACAATATGAAGTTCGCAAAAATATCGGCTGTAACTTATTTCATAGGTTTCAATATGCTTTACTTCCCGAAATTTATAATGGGTTATATGGGAATGCCTAGAAGATATTATACTTATCTCCCACAGTTTACACCGTATCAGGAAGTTTCAACGGTTGGCTCTTGGATTTTAGTTAGTACTTTATTTTTCATTGTCGGGTATTTTATTCACGCATACTTAAAAGGACCTAAAGCCACTTCAAATCCTTGGGGCGGGGTAACATTGGAATGGCATATCTCTTCTCCTCCACCGATGGAAAATTTTAAAGAGATACCGGTAATAACTCACGAGCCGTACGATTTCAGTCAATTGAAGGAGATGACGAATGAGTGATCATCACGATGCAGTTGCAGAAGTGAATCTCGCACACCGGGATGATGTAGGTGCCAGAATGGGAATGTGGCTTTTCCTTCTAACCGAAGTCTTATTGTTCGGCGGTTTATTTTTGATCTATTCTGTTTACCGTTATCAATATCATGATCAATTTAGAACTGCAGCTATGGAATTAAATACCGGCATCGGAACACTGAACACAATAATTCTTTTAACGAGCAGTTTAACGGTTGCTATTTCCATTGCCGCCCTTCAAAAAGGGAATAAATTATTATCGGTCACCATGCTTTCACTAACATTGATTATGGCGTTTATGTTTTTGGTGAATAAATATTTTGAATGGGAAACTAAATTTTCTCACGGAATTATTCCCGGCTCTAAAGAGTTGACTTCAAAACCAAACGGGCAAATTCTTTTCTATGGTTTGTATTTTGTTATGACGGGTCTTCACGCGCTGCACGTAATAATCGGGATGATAATCTTATCATTTATGCTAGTCTTCATTATAAGAAAAAAAGTTACTCCTGATAACTATGTTAAGCTGGAAAACTCCGGACTATACTGGCACCTTGTTGACTTGATTTGGATTTTCTTATTTCCACTATTCTATTTAATTCAATAGTAGTCGGTACATTAAGAAGGAAGATTCATGGAAGCAAATAATAAACAGCATCATATCAGTTACGGAACATACATTTTAGTATGGATGGCTCTTCTGGCATTTACTTCAATAACTGTTACTGTTGCGGGAGTTAATTTAGGCAGATATACACTTTTCATTGCTCTTTGTATTGCCGCTATCAAATCGGCTTTGGTCATAAATATTTTTATGCACATAAAATTTGATGAACCAATATTTAAGGTTTTCATTGCACTGAGCGGATTTACATTGTTCATTGCATTCCTATTAACATTTTTTGATATTCTTTATCGTTGAGGATTTGAAATGTCTCCAGCTCCAACAGCTCATGTTGAATCAGTAGATTTTGTAATGCTCTATATTGTAGCAGTTTCGGTTGTTCTTCTAATCGGAATTACTGCAACAATGATTTACTTTGTATTCAAATACAACCGGAAGAAAGGTCATCAGCCCGTTGATATACATGGTAATTTATTGCTTGAGATCGTCTGGATTGTAATTCCGACTCTTCTTGTACTTTCGATGTTTTATTTCGGTTATACCAGTTATAGAGAATTTAGAGAAAGACCCGAAAATCCTTTTGTGGTTAACGTTACCGCACGCATGTGGCAGTTTACATTTCAATATCCCAATGGTATTAAAACGGATACACTTTATGTTCCTCAGCATACTGCAATTGATTTGGAAATGAAATCTTTAGATGTTAATCACTGTCTTTATATTCCAGCATTTCGAATAAAAGAAGATATTATATTCGGTCAGACCCACCATCTTTACTTTACACCGCGAGAAATTGGTAATTACGATATCGCCTGTGCTGAGTATTGTGGATTAGATCATGCGAAAATGTATACTAAGGTGAAAGTAATCAACGACAATGATTTTACAAAGTGGTACGGCGGTCCCTGGCAGCCTGTAAAAACTGAAACACCAACCGAGTAGAGATTATTTTGATCGAATTAATGAAAAAACATATTGCAATAATTTTGGAACTTGGGAAGGTGCGAATTACTTTCTTTGTCGCATTCTCAACTTCGGTTGGATATTTATTTCATTCCGGAAAATTTGAACCGGCATTGATTCTGTGTGTCTTGGGTGTCTTCCTGCTTGCTTGCGGTTCTTCTTCAATTAATCATTACCAGGAAAGATTTACAGACGCGATGATGGAAAGAACAAAGGGAAGGCCCATTCCATCTGGGAGAATTTCTGAACGTTATGCAATAATTGTATCAATTACATTAGTAGTTGCTGGATTGGGAATAATTTATTTCTCCTCAAATATTACTGCATTATTACTCGGAGTAGTTGCGTTAATTTGGTATAATGTTATTTACACTCCGATGAAGAAAAAATACGCAATGGCAGTAGTACCGGGATCGGTAATCGGTGCGCTTCCTCCAATGATTGGATGGGTTGCATCCGGCGGTTATGTATTTGATAAAGAGATTTTAGCTTTGGCATTTTTCTTTTTTATCTGGCAAATTCCTCATTTTTGGCTTTTGTTATTGATTCACAGTAAAGATTATGAGAGAGCAGGATTCCCAACTCTAACAAAAACGTTTACAGATTTTCAGCTTGGCAGAATTACATTTGTTTGGATTGCCGCTCTAGCAACAAGCTGTTTGTTAATTCCATTCTTATCTTTTTCTTCAAGTATTTATGCTGCGGCTATGATGTTTATTCTTGGAGCCTGGCTTTTGTGGCAAACGAAATCAATCCTTTCTAATTATCTCGAAAGAATAATATTCAGGAAAGCATTTCTGAAAATTAATTTTTATGTATTGGCAGTTGTAATAATTATATCATTAGATAAACTATTATTTAAAAGTTTTTAATTGGTTAAATTATGGATGTATTAAATAATTCGGTTCTACCTCAATCAGAGCACCATCTGGTATTGCTTAAATATCTTTTGTCGCTGACTTTTAGTCTTTTCTTCCTGTACATTAGTATTGTTTTCGGTTCGCTCGTCTATTCATTATTCTTTAGAAGAAAAGCAGAAAAATATGACGATCAAAGAGCTAATCGGTTTTCGAAAGAACTGATCGACATTATCACCTTTAATAAAGTTGTTACAATTGCATTCGGTGTTGTACCTATTTTAAGTGCCGTATTTGGTTATGCACAGCTATTGCATAACAGCGGTTTGAACGTCTCGGAATTCTTATTGCTTGCTCTTTTATTTTTAATGGTGGCCCTATTTTTAGTTTACACTTATAAATATACTTTCCATCTAAAAGAAATATTCCAATTTGCCGAAGATAAGAATCTTAATGATGCCGGTGGAGTAGAATTAAAGGGAGAAATTTCCTCTTATTCTGCTAAGACACGAAAATTACATCGTCAAAGCGGTTTCTATGCAGTTATATTTTTAGCATTCACTATTTACCTAGTCTTGAGCGCAGTGCAACTTGCATCCGATACTTCTAATTGGGCAAGTGGCAATAATCTGCTTAGCTTAATTTTCTCATTTTCTGCTTTGATTGATTTTTCACAATTCCTCGCCGGTGCCTTTGCAATTACATCAGCACTTGTTTTATATCTATCGTTTAGACATAAAAAAGAAATTGAACTTGATGATAATTACACATCATTTGTTAAAAAATTTAGTCTACAGTCAGGTTTAGTTGCAACACTTATTCTGCCTTGTATAATTGTACTAAATGTTATGACAAGGCAGATTAATTCACTCTCATTCGATTTTTTCGGAATTGTAGTTGTAATACTGATTCTACTTCTACTTACTGCTATTATTTTTTATCAGATGATAAAAGATTCCTCAATTAATTATAGTACACCCGCGATTATTTTTCTGGTACTTGTGTTTTTATTTCTTGTGATCAAAGACCAGTTAGCATTTGATACTGCAACTAAAATGCAAACTGCAAATCTTGTAAAAGAATATGATTCTTACGAAAAGAAGACTCAAGAAGAAATGGGTGTAAGTGCACCTATAAGCGGTGCCGATATATATAACGGAAGATGCATCGCGTGTCATAGTTTCGATCATAAAGTTGTGGGACCCCCATACAATACTACAATGCCTAAGTATGAGGGGAAGAGAGATCTTCTAGTAAAGTTTATTTTGAATCCGGTAAAAGTGAATCCGGATTATCCGGCAATGCCAAACCAAGGACTTAAACCAAAAGAAGCTGAAGCTATTGCTGATTACCTCTTAAAGACTTATAAAAAAGGGCAATAGTATAGCTTATTTTTTTTGATGATATGAAAAAGCCCAATAATGGGGCTTTAATTTATTATTAAAAAGCTACCCAGCACGATAAGTACAAATTATTGTTATCCGATGCAGCACGGCCTTGCCCATCATAATTATCACTACTTCCGTTAAACTTAGTATAAGCTAAATATTGAACTGCTAATTTGGTATTGTACCAGGGTAGGTAATCAAATTCAAATATTAAACCGTTACTGTTGGGAATTCCATTTATACTGCCATTAACACTCTCCGGTGCATATAAGAGTGCGTCACCATCACCTGTTATTGAAAAGTAACCTAAAGAGAATCCTATTTGACTATGCAAATAGTAGTTGCCTACTAATCTAAAAGAATCTAAAGTTCCCGATAGATTTGTTGTATTGCCTGCTGTAAAATCTGCATTGGAAGTTCGTGATTCATGAATCAATGACCCATGAACTGTGAACATATTATTATCAATAACTTTTTCAATATTCAAGTCAAAACCAACATCTGTATATTGATCTGTTAATCCTGAAACGCCAATGGGATAAAGGTTAGCAGATAAGCCGTATGTTCCAAGTTCTAAATAAAAAGTATCCCATTGTTTTTGCAGAGCTAGACGCCAATAAGGAGCAACTGATTTTAGTACGCTTGTTGAACTTGAATCAGGCGGGTTTTGTGCTCCTTGCTGAGCGGATCTGTATAAGGAAATTTCAGTATAAATTAAATTATTCCATAAACTATAAACACCGAGACCGGCTACACTCTGGGCTAACCCGCCTTCAATCAGTGTTGAAGCCATTGGACTAGGAGAGACGGATGATGAAGTAAAAGGAAATCTCCAGCTTGGTGTGCTGTTCCAAAGATCCTGCATAGATGGGTTATTGTTCAACGTAACACCATAGGTAAAACTTTCATTTGCAAATTCTGTTTGATCTGCAAATCTTATCTCAGAATTATCCAAACCAATAGCGCCGTCTTGATCACTGTAAGTTACCTGTATAAAGCTTCCAATTTTTGGAGTAATAGCTCCACCATAAAATAAGCTAAACTGTTGAGGAAGAGAAAAATTACTGTTCTGTGTAGACGGTTGTTCTTTACTCTTGTAAGTATATGATGCAATCATCATTGCAGAAATTGGCGGGATTTTAGTTATTCTTAATGCAACGGTTTCACTATCAGACATAGCTTGAACTGTTTCGGAAGCAACTAAAGTGTATCCGTTTAGTTTGAATAATCTACCAAAAGCATTGAGCTCTGGAAAGATTGTATGGCAAGTGTTGCATGATAAGTTTGTCTGCCTTGCAAAACTCGGGATAGCGGATGTATTATTATACTCCACTAAGATAAAGAGTAAGAAAAATATTGCGCTGTGTGAAAACCATCCATATAAATATCTCATACTATTCTCCCGGTTGATTATTTTTTCCTGAGTTGACGGATATAATTAACTAGTCCCCAGCGTTGTTTTTCGGTTAGAGCATCTTTCCACGAAACCATTGGAGGATTGCCAGTTGTTATTTTCCAGAAGATGGCGCCGTCTGACTGTAGCTGTACTTTTTCTGATGATAGGTTTTTGGGTTTTGGATTCAAGGCGGCAGCGGCCGGACCGTTACCTTCTCCTTTATCACCATGACAGCTTGCACAATTAGTTGTATAAGTAATTTTGCCATCCTTTGTTACTTTAAGATCTGCTTCTAAAGGATTCTTCATTTTATCTGCAAATGGGGGAGCCTTCCATTCGACTTTACTGTTTTGATTAATTACAGTGATCGGATTACTTGAATTTGTCTTAAAAGATGAAGCAAGAATAAATCTAGTGAAGATAAAAGTAAGTATAAATAAAACAGTGACGAGTAATGGCAATTTGTATTTCATTTTTAATCTCTCCTTAAACATTTAGTCTGAAATAATTGATTATTTCATCTGTTTAACACTATATAATCCTAAATAATTCCATATAGAATAAAAATCAATTTCCCTTATTTACAAATCACATTATTACTAATTTGTAATAGCTATATTGAGTTGTTAAGGAAGAGGAAAGACCATTCTGTGTGTCACTGATAACTGTGGATTTTAGAAGAAATTGAGTCGATTTATTCAGTTCGAAATCCACTAAACAATTTTAATCCGTTTGCGATAATTACTCAACGAGTTTTACTTGAAATCACATCACATGACACTAAATTAAATTAATTTCACTACGACAATATAATGGCGTTTCTATACTTTGGCAGGATTAGTGAAAAATAAAAAAACAATACTTTTGGTTGAGGATGAAGAGCTTTTAGCGATGACTGAGACTCGCTGGCTCAAAAAAGCTGGTTACGATGTAATTAATGTTTTTAACGGCGAACAAGCCATTGCGATTGTCTATAAATATAAAGATCCAATCGACTTAATTCTCATGGATATAAATCTGGGGAGCGGAATTGACGGAATCCAAGCTGCAAAAGAGATCTTACATAAACACGATATACCAATAATATTTCTTTCTTCTCATACTGAAATTGAAATTATAGAAAAGACGGAGCAAATTGCCTCCTATGGATATATTATAAAAGATTCAAAGGAATTTGCACTTCTTGCATTAATTAAAATGGCATTGAAACTACATAATGTTAACAAGGAATTGAAGTCAAAAGAAAATTCTTATGCTTCACCCAGAGCAAGTTCAAATGCAACAAAATTGGAAGATAATCTTAGCAATTCCGAATTGCATCAATCTTTTAGCCTGGAACAATTAAAAGATCGCCTTCAAAAATTTCAGATGGGTATAAATCATTCCGAAGACGCAATATTTATTACAGATAAAAATGGTAGAATTGAATTTATCAATAAAGCATTCGAAAAAATTTATGGCTACAACAGAGAAGAAATAATTGGTAAAACACCCCGTATAATGAAATCAAATTTATTATCCCAGTTTACCTATGAACAATTTTGGTCCACATTATTATCTAAAAATTCAGTTAGAGGAGAGATCCAAAATAAAACAAAAGATGGGCGTTTAATTACAATTGATGGTTCGAATAATCCAATCTTGGATGATTCTGGTGAGATTATCGGTTTTTTGGGAATTCATAGAGATGTCACTGAACGGAAATATGCTGACAATTCTTTACAAGAAAGAGAAGAACTCTTCCGTTTAATGGTTGAAACCAGCCCTGATATGACAATGGTTCAGGATAAGGATGGATTTATTACGTTTCTCAGTCGCCAAGCAATATCAGTAATTGGTCATGACCCGGAAAAAATTAAGGGTCAAACATTTCCGAGTTATATACATCCGGAAGACAGCGAAATAGTATTTAAAAAAATGCTGGATGCATTGACAGGTAAAGAAATAAATGATTTTGAATACAGATTTATTGGACAGGATGGTGAAGTGAATTGGCTTTCTCATACCGCTAGACCTCTGATCATTGATGGAGAACTAATAAGTGTTTTTAGTACAGTAAGAAATATTACTGAACGCAAGAATACAGAGATTAAACTTCGAGAAAGTGAAGAGAAGATGCGTATTCTTGTTGAGGGTACTCCTTATTTTTTCTTTTATACTCAAGATACTTCAGGTAATGTCACATATATTTCTCCTTCTATAAAGAATATTACAGGTTATAGTGTTGAAGATTGGATCGGTCAAAAACATTGGTTTGCAATTGATTCAGAACTTAACAATTTAGCCAAAGCTAAAACCCAAATACATCTTTCGGGTAAGGATGAATATGGTGCCACATTTGTAGAAATCCGGCACGCCAATGGCGGAGAAATTTTGCTTGAGGTATATGAACATCCAGTAGTTAAAAATAATAAAGTGATCGGACTTCAAGGAGTTGCACATGATATCACGATGCGGAAGCGGGCAGAGGAAGAATTAAAACAAAGTGAAGAACGATTTCGTGCTATTTTCGAAAACAATTCTGCTGCTATTGCTATTATAAATCCAGATACTACAATTTCAATGGTGAATGATGCTTACTGTCAACTAAGCGGTTATACTAAAGAGGAAGTATGCGGCATAAACTGGACTCAACAAATACCGCCTGATGATCTGGAACGCTTAAAAGAATATAACAGAAGAAGACTTCTTAATCCAAACGATGCTCCCAATAGATATGAATTCAAGTTTTATAATAAGAATGGTGAAATAAAACATGGCCTAATGTCTATCTCACTTACAACCGGAAGTCAAAAAATAATTGCATCTTTTACAGACATAACAGAACATAAAAACGCGGAAGAATCCTTACAAGAATCAGAGTTACAATATAAAACCCTTTTTGAAAATGCCAATGACGCAATCATAATATTCGAGCCGGAAAATGAAATTATCTTGGAAGCTAATCATCGGGCATTAGCGACTTATGGATTCTCAAGATCAGAATTCATCGGAATGAGTCTTAAATCCATTTCGAAAGATGTTGAAGTTGGAGAAAAACAATTGCAGCAGTTACTTAAGCAAGGAACATATGACGAATTTGAAACCGAGCAATTCAGAAAAGATGGAACTGTAATTCATCTGCTTATAAATTCTTCTATTATTGATTACAAAGGAAAGACAGCAGTCCTTTCAATAAACCGGGATATTAGCGAGCGTAAACGAATTTATGAAGATAGTATTTACAATCACTCGCTCTTAGATACTACAATTGAATCGACGGCAGATGGAATTCTTGTAATTGGCAGAGATGGTAAAATTTCAAAAGCTAATCAAAAGTTTGCAGATCTCATGAATATTCCGGCTTCACTTATTGACTCCGGTGAAGATAGTCAGATGTTAAATTTCGTTCTAGAGCAACTTAAAGATCCAGAAGCATTTATAAAAAAAGTAAAAGAATTATATGCAAACCCGGAATTGCAGAGTTATGACGTCTTAGAATTCAAAGATGGACGCTTTTATGAACGGCTTTCAATACCTCAGAGAATGGGAGACGAAATTATAGGTAGAGTGTGGAATTTCCGCGACATTACCACACGTAAAAAAGTTGAATTGGTACAAAAAGCACTTTATGAAATTTCCGAAGCAACATTTATTGCAACTGACATGGACGCTCTTTACAAAAGAATTCATGAGGTTATTTCGACGCTAATTACTGCAAAGAACTTTTACATTGCAATTTATGACGAAAAATCAGACTTGATTTCTTTTCCTTATTTTGTTGATGAATTTGATCCGCCGCAGCCGACTAAAAAAACCGGGAAAGGACTAACCGAATATGTTTTAAGAAACGGAAGGGGAATGCTGGTTGATTCAAATTTGGATTTGCAGCTCAGAAAAATGGGAGAAGTGGAACTGATTGGAGAACCTCAAGCAATCTGGCTTGGAGTTCCGCTCAAAGTAAATGGAAAAACTATTGGTGTAATTGTTTGCCAAGATTACGAAAATGAAAATGCTTATGACGAAACTGCAATGCAGCTTTTAACTTATATAGCAGAACAAGTTGCACAAGTTATTGAACGAAAAAGAAGTTCCGACGAAATTCAAAAAATCTCAGATGAACTTCTCCAGCTTAACCAAACCAAAGATAAATTCTTTAGTATAATTTCACATGATCTCAAAAATCCGTTTCAATCTATCAACAGCGCTCTTAAACTATTGCTTAGTGAAGAGGAAACTCTCACTGATGATGAAAGAAATAATTTTCTACACGGAATTCTAAATACATCAACAAAAGCTTATTCATTGTTAGAAAATTTGCTGGTCTGGTCAAGACATCAAATGGGAAAAATTGATTATAAATCCGAAAAAATTGAACTATATGAAGTAATAGTTGGCAGTTTTGTACTGTTGAGAAATAGTGCTTTTTTAAAAAATATTACTCTTATAAATAAAATTGAGCGTGGTATTTACGTAATTGCCGATAGAAATATGCTGGATACCGTAATAAGAAATATTATTACTAATGCAATCAAATTTACGCGGGAAGACGGTACCATTGTAATAGAATCAAAAATTGAAAATGACTTAATCGAAATAATGGTGATTGATAACGGTATTGGGATTCCTGCTGAAAATTTAAAGAAACTTTTTAGAATTGATCAATCAATTTCCACGCAGGGGACAAAAAACGAAACCGGAACAGGATTAGGTTTAATTTTATGTAAGGAATTTGTCGAAAAAAATAACGGTACAATTCATGTCGAAAGTGAACCCGGAATCGGAACAAAAATAAGCTTTACATTACCAATCGTTTTATCTTAACTTCTTATCGAATTATAGAAAGAAACCTGTAAACAACTGAATAGTTTTTTATCTTTCCGCTGTTACTTATCTCATTTTAAAATAAATACCGGAGTTTAATGCTCACTGTTCTGGAGTCCTTGAAATTATCTTCCGAATATCTTGATAAGAAAGGAATTGAATCGGCACGATTGAATGCCGATCTTTTACTTGCTGAAATACTAAAATGCAAGCGTTTAGATTTATACTTAAAGTTCGATCAACCGTTGAAAGAAAATGAGATTGATAAATACCGCGAATGGATTGGCAGAAGAGGAAAATATGAACCGCTCCAGTATATTATCGGCAAAGTTGAATTTTATGGTCTGGAATTTAAAGTAACTCGGGACGTTCTAATCCCGCGCGCCGAAACTGAGATCCTTGTTGAAGAAATTATAAAGTTTTGTAAAGATAAAACCGGTTTGCATATTTTAGATATTGGTACGGGAAGCGGAAACATTCCGGTTGCACTGGCAAGAAATTTAGAGGATGTAGAGATTACTGCGGTTGACGTTTCTGCTAAAGCACTCGAAGTTGCAAAAGAAAATGCTATTCTGAACAATGCCGAATCTCGGATTAAATTTATTCATTCAGACGTTGCTCACTTACCAAGAGAGGCTGGTTTATTCGATCTTGTCATATCGAATCCACCGTACATAAGTGCGGAAGAATATCCTACGCTGCAAAAGGAGATCAAAGATTATGAACCAACTATCGCATTGACTGATTCTAATGACGGTCTCGATTTTTATAGAATGATTACCGAGAAATCTAAATCATTTCTGAAAATTGGGGGTAAAATATTTTTTGAAATTGGAAAAGATCAGTTTGAAGATGTTGAGAAAATCCTTTCTGGAAATGATTTCTGTAATATTGAGATCATAAAAGATTATCAGCAAATTGAACGGGTAATATCGGGAGAGTTGAAATGATTGCGTTGGTCCAACGAGTTTCTGAAGCTTTCGTAACGATTAATAATCCGGAATATTTCTCTGAAATAAAAAAAGGAATGGTAATTCTTCTCGGCGTCAAAGAAGGGGATACTTATGAGGATCTTTCATTCGTGGCTGATAAATGTTCTAATCTTAGAATATTTTCCCGAAGGGATCCCTTTAATTCGGGAGAAGATGAAAATGAGAAAATGAATCTCTCTTTGAAAGATGTTGATGGAGAAGTTCTTGTGATATCTCAATTTACATTATATGGCGATGCTAGAAAAGGAAACCGTCCTTCTTTTATAGAAGCCGCTCGTCCGGAAATTGCTGAAGAAATGTATAATAAATTTATTCAGCGGATGAAAAGTAATCTTGGCGATGAAAAAGTTAAACACGGAATATTCGGTGCGATGATGCTTGTGAAAATATTTAATGACGGTCCGGTCACTATCATTGTTGAATCAAAAAGTGAAAAGAGGGAGTAGGTTGCATTCAACGATAATGGTATTCATAGACGGAGTCGGAATCGGGAAAGAAGATTATCAGAATAATCCTTTTTTCAAATACGGATTCAAAACATTCTCCGAAATATTTGGTACAATACCACATCTGGGCAATCAGAAGTTAAAAGGCGAAAATGCTTTTTTCTTTCCGGTAGATCCTCTTATGGGTATTCCCGAAATACCATTAAGCGGAACAGGTCAAACAGCGATATTTTGTGGAGTGAATGCATCGAAAATTATAGGGAAGCACTTTGGTCCATATCCGTATTCTACATTGGTGCCGATTATAAAAGAAAAAAATATTTTTCTGGAATTCATGAAAAGAAAAAAGAAAGTTGCATTTGCCAATGCATATCCCAAAGTATTTTTCGATTATGTTAATTCCGGCAGAAGACGATTAAGCGTAACAACATTAAGTTGTATATTGAACGGTATGAAGTTGAATAAAATATCCGATCTTCATAAAGGTAATGCACTCAGTGCAGAAATAGATAACCGGCGATTGGTTGAAAGGATGAATTATAAGTTACCGATCATCAAGGCGGAAACTGCAGCAAACAGACTTTTACGAATCGGTTCAAAAAATCATTTTACTCTTTTTGAAATCTTTCATACCGATCACTTAGGACACGGCAGAAATATTGAGTGGTTGGAATACACAACCGGTGTACTGGACCGTTTTCTTTATCACTTGATTACTAATCTGACAAAAGAGATGACTTTAGTTGTCTGTTCTGACCACGGAAATTTTGAGGATCTCTCAATAAAAATGCATACACTTAATCCAGCAATCGGAATTTCAGCTGGGAAAAATGCAGAATTCCTTTCCAAAAAGATTAAGAAATTGTATGATATAAAACCGGCAATTATGGAGATGTATGATTGAATAATTATCCGCTCATAAGGTTTGTAATAATCTTTATAGTTGGAATTATAGCTCAATCAATTTTGCACTTACCCATTTCTATAATAATAATTCTTTTTACTCTTCTGCTCGGCTTCACAATTAGTCTGCTCATTATCAAGAAAGAAAAACTGGAATTCGTCAAGAGCATTTTGCTTTATTCTTCAATTCTGTTATTCGGCACGGTCTATCTCGGCTTATTCAATCAAACTGAAGTTCGTTATCCATTCCCGGAGCCAAAATATTCAAATGCAAAAATTGATGGAACCATTAATCGATTGGAATTAAAACGAGATGGTAGGATTAATCTATATCTAATCAGTAGCTCTGTTAAAATAAAAGAAAAGATTTATGTTGAAAAATATAATCTCCTCTGCTCCATTTATGATGACAACAAAAAAACAGAAAAATTATTTAATGGGTTCTCCGTTGGGAACAAGATAAGTATTAAAGGAACTGTGCAGCAGCCGAGGAGCGAGAGAAATCCAGGTGAGTTTGACTATGAAAAATATCTCAACAGCAAAGGAATTGTCGCAATTGTAAATGTTTATAATACCGATAGTGTAAAGTCCATTTCTAAAGAAATGTCTGTTGTGAAGAATTTAATTTTTCAAATTAGGAAAACGGTAGATGAACAAATCAGCATTCTTCATAACAAAACTACCAGCGCTCTATTGCGAGGATTAATTCTTGCCGACAGAAGTTTAATTGATTATCAGGTTAATGATTATTTTATAAATGCAGGTGTTGTACATGTTCTTTCGGTCTCCGGTTTGCATGTCGGATATATAGTTCTGATCTTTTTGGTACTCTTCAATCGCTTCAATATTTACACGCGCTATTTGCTAACATTTGTTGGATTACTGTTCTATCTAATTATAACCGGTGCAGATGCGCCTGTGTTCAGATCAACATTAATGGCGTTAGTATTGCTTGCGGCTCCGTTAACCGGAAGAGATTACAACAGCTTAAATTCACTCTCATTTTCCGCTCTGATTATTTTGCTGATAAGTCCTAATGAATTATTTAATCCAAGTTTTCAGTTATCATTTTCGGCAATCTTATCGCTCATTATTATTTATCCGCCGCTTAAAAAGTTTATTGATAATCTTCATATCAAACCAAAAGCACTTAATTGGATTGTTATATTTTGTATGACATCAATTGCGGCACAGCTTGGAACTCTTCCGTTCACTCTTACATATTTTCATAGGCTTTCGGTTTCGGCGCTTTTAGCAAATTTCGTTGTCATTCCGGTTTCGGGTGCAATTGTTGCTCTTGGTATATTATCCATTGTAATTGGTTCAGTATCGCATTGGATCGGTTCAGTATTTGCTTCTGCAAACGAACTGATGACATATTTTACTTATTGGTTTGTCCAATTATTAGGAAAGAAAGAATATTCATATATAACCATAAATCAATTTTCGGTTTATGATGCTGTAATCTTTTACTTAATCCTAACCCAAATCTTTTACATACTCAAAAAATTTGTCACTTCATCCGCAAAAATAATTGCGGTTTTTGCTTCAATAACACTCATGGTATTGCTAATGCGTTTTGATAATTATGATTTGATGCCGAAGAATACTCTATCGGTTATGGCAATAGATGTTGGGCAAGGAGATGCATTTCTAATAAAATTCCCTAATATGAAAACAGCGTTGATCGATGCCGGCGACAGAACCGAATATTTTGACAACGGAAGCCGGGTAATTCTTCCGCTTCTTGATAAACTTGAAATTGATACACTTGATTATGCGTTTATCTCGCACGTTGATTCTGACCATTATAGGGGAATGGAAGCAATTGTAAAGGAACACCGAATAAAAATGATCTACAAACCTAAAATTGATTCTTCATCAGCAAGTGATTTAGAGTTCGAAAAATTATTGCGCACTCAGAACTATAAGCCGTATTATTATTCCAAAAAGATTATTTCGATTGGGAATTCGCGTATTTATGTTTTGAATGACACAATAAACAATTATTTTGAATCTCAAAATTCTAATGATAGAAGCGGAATGTTCAAATTAGTTGCCGGTCGTACTTCATTTCTTCTCACAGGCGATGCAAGCGTAACAGCTGAAGCTAATTATCTTAATACTTATAAATCTTTTCTGCGGTCGAATGTTTTGAAGATTGGTCACCATGGAAGCAAATCAAGTTCAAGTGATGAATTTATAAAAAATGTGAAGCCGGAAATTGCGATTATAAGTGCGGGAATAGCTAACAAATTCCGGCACCCAAGTAAAGTAGTATTGGAAAAGTTGACTGCAAATGATATCCGGATTTATCGCACAGATAAAAACGGTGCATTATTATTCCAATCCGATGGCAGATCGATTACCCCAATTAATTGGAAGCAGATGAAAGCCGGTTTTAATTATTAATCCATGACAGAGAAAGAATGCTAATAGAAGAAAACGTTTCGCTTAAAAGATATAATTCATTCGGTGTGGATGCTAACGCCCGGTATTTTGTAGAAATCAAAACTGAAGATGATCTGCAAGAATTACTAACAAATCATGAATTCAAAAATGAGAGAAAATTATTTCTCGGTGGGGGAAGCAACATTCTCTTCACAAATGATTACGACGGACTTATTGCAAAAATTTCTACAAAAGGGAATAGAGTAGTTGAGGAAAACGATAAAGAGGTTCTAGTAGAATCGGCAGCCGGTGAAAAGTGGAATGATTTTGTAACATACTGTGTAGAAAAGGGTTTTTACGGAGTTGAGAACTTATCATTAATACCGGGAACAGTTGGAGCTGCGCCAATCCAAAATATAGGCGCATACGGTGCTGAATTGAAGGATGTTTTTGTATCATTAGACGGGATAATGATTGATTCCGGAGAAAAAAAATCTTTCAGTAAACAAGAATGCCAATTTGATTACCGCGATAGTATCTTCAAAAAAAAATATAAGAACAGCTTTCTGATTACAAAAGTTGTCTTACGGTTGAAGAAAGAACAGAATTTCAATCTAAACTACCGGGCGTTTCAATCGTATCTTAAACCGGGTGAGCAAAATAAATTAACTCTAAGAGAAATGAGTGAGCTGGTTAAAAGGATAAGACGAGATAAACTACCTAACCCACAGAAATACGGTAACGCCGGAAGCTTCTTCAAAAATCCCGAAGTTGATCTGAAGAAAATCCATGAACTTCAAGAAAAATTTATTGACCTTGTCCATTTTAAAGTGGAAGAAGATAAATACAAAATATCAGCCGGTTGGTTAATTGAGAAATGCGGATTTAGAGGCAAAAATATTGGTAAGGTCGGCACATACAAAAAACAAGCATTGGTGATAATAAATTTCGGCGGAGCTACAGGGGAAGAGATCAAAAAATTTTCGGAAAGTATTCAGAAAGCGGTACAAAATAAATTCGGTATAAATCTAAATCCAGAAGTAAATATTTATTAATCAAAACTCTCAAGGTGAATTATGGATCTACTTGTTTCAGTAATCGGTCTTGCTTTGATTACTTACTTTGTTATTCTGCTCGGTGCTACACGATTAGCAATTAAAAAGGGATTTAATGCTATAGCAATGTTTTTATTAGCAGCCATTGTTCCACCTATTGCTGTAATAATTGTTCTTTTTATTTATGGAAGAGCGGAAGTTGAACGAGATGAAAAAAATACTTTTACTAATATCATTTGGGAAGTAACTCAACCCTTTATAGACCTTACGCATACTTCCCGTGCATTACTCGGTTTAAATATTTCATACATACTGGAAGGTTTAACTTACTTTGGTGTTGTTGGACTTCTTGCAATTTACTTCAACGATTATATCAAACTAGACGACATCCGCGCCGGAAATATGGTAGGTATTCTAACTGGTGGAATTACATTAAGTATGCTATTTCTCGGAGCCACAGTTGATATTGTCGGAGTACGCAAAGCTCTATTGTATGCACTCTCATTCATGTTTTTGGGAAGAATTCTATTATCTACCGCGCCTCATCTAGGCTCTACAGGTTTATTTGGCTCTGCTCACATCTACTCTATGTTAGGCATGCTTGGTGTTGTTATCGGTTACGGAATGTACCAGCCGGCTGCTTACGCAGCAGTTAAAAAATTTACAAATGAAAATACCGCGGCAATGGGTTATGCAATGCTCTATGCATTGATGAACCTTGGCGGATTTTTGCCTGGACTAATTTCTCCTCCGATCAGAAGAGCTTCAAGTATTCTTGGTGTCTTTTGGGTATATGTAGGGCTTACAGTTGCCGGAATTGCTGTCGTTTATTTTATTATGACGAAAAAAGCAATTGCCAAAGCTACAGAAATAGCAGCTAAAGAAAAGAATATTGATCAGAAAGAAGATGAAGATGAACTTGCTAAAATGACAGCAAAAGAGAAATTAAAATTCTATCTAAAAAATTTTCCGTTAAAAGATAAACGGTTTCTGTTCTTCATCTTTGCTTTGATACCTGTACAAACTTTATTCGCTCACAATTGGCTTACGATACCGCAATATACAAGTAGGGCATTCGCGGGATTTGTGAAAGACAATTTTGAATTCTTTGTAAATCTTAATCCGATTTTGATTTTTATTCTAACTCCAATGATCGCGGCACTTACATCGAAAAAGAATGCTTACACAATGATGATCATTGGGACTTTTGTAATGGCTTCTCCAACTTTTATTCTTGCGTTAGGACCGAACTTAAATACGTTAATCGCTTACATAATTATTATGACCATCGGTGAAGCGATGTGGCAGCCTAGATTTTTACAATGGGTTGCTGAAATTGCACCGAGGAACATGACGGGTATTTATATGGGCATCGGACAATTTCCATGGTTCCTCACAAAAGTTGTTACAAGTCTTTATTCCGGTTGGTTCTTAATGCATTATTGTCCTTCTCCAGAGCAAACACCTTCTGTACCAATGAATACGGAATTTATGTGGCTCATCTACGGTTTTATTGCAATTTTGTCGCCGGTATTCTTGATCATTGGGCGTAAATGGATGATGAAAGGATTTAAAACTAAACACGCTGAATAAAAATAATTATTTGTAACTGAAGATGGATTTCAATTCGCTTTTCTTTTAAGAATTTGAAGTCCATCTTTTTATTTTGGACCCGAATCACTTTGACTAAAAACTTATCTCACACATAATCTTCTTCCTCAGTCTCATCTTCATTTCCTTTTATTATGAACATACTGCTTAACATATCTTTGAATTGAAGTCCGTTCTCAATATTATGTTTGCTTAACATTGAGAATTCTGAAAGTCCATGAAGAGCAAACTCCATTAGCAATAATTTATTTTTTTCATCTAAATCCAGATCAAGATTATCAACTAACTTTGCAAGACCGGGTACAGAAAATAGAATTCTGCGATATTCATCATTGGGGAATTTGTTCAATAAAGAAACAGAATTTCCCCGGGCAAACCAGGCGGTTATTTCATTAAATGGACTCATTTCGTTTTTCTTTTTAATTTTATCCGGACTTGGAAAATAATTCACGAATTGATTCTTTATAGCTTTGCCGATTAATATATGCGCTACTTTTACCGGACCTTCTTGTTCACCTTCATAAACGAGTTCTATTTTTCCAGTAATTGACGGAATAATTCCGACTAAATCAGAAATTCGGATAACTGTCTTCAGATCTTTGTTCAGAAGAAGACGGCGTTCCGCATAACTAATAATGTTTTCCATTGCTGATATTGTCAAACGGGCTGATACACCGCTTTTAGAATCTACGAATTCACTCTCTCTCGCTTCAAAGGCAATCTGCTCAATTAGATCTTTCATAAGCTCGGGTACATCAATATTTTCTTTTTGTCCTGATGTTATTCTGGCTTCCTGAGCAGTGATTTTTCTTGATATCGGAATTGTTTTTGGATAATGCGTAAGTATCTGAGAATCAATCCTATCTTTTAGTGGCGTAACTATCGATCCTCTATTTGTATAGTCCTCGGGATTTGCAGTGAACACGAATTGGACATCAAGCGGAAGACGCACTTTGAAACCGCGAATCTGAACATCTTTCTCCTGAAGAATATTGAATAGAGCAACCTGTATTCTCGCCTGTAAATCGGGAAGTTCATTAATGACAAAAATACCTCTGTTAGAGCGGGGAATTAATCCAAAATGAATTACACGGTCATCCGAGTAATGAAGTTTTAATGATGCAGCTTTAATAGGGTCCACATCACCAATCAGATCTGCGATTGTCACATCCGGCGTTGCTAATTTTTCGGTATAACGATCATTTCTGTGAATCCATTCTATAGGTGTGTCATCACCGAGCTCGGCAATCTTATCTTTTCCAAACCTTGATAGCGGATTGAACGGATCGTCATTTAATTCCGATCCTTCAATGCCCGGAATGAATTCATCAAGTAAATTTATCATCATTCTAGCAATCTTTGTTTTAGCCTGTCCTCGTAATCCTAAAAGAATAATATTATGCCGCGAGAGAATCGCAGTTTGAATATCCGGGATGACAGTTTCTTCATACCCGATGATATTGTCGAAAGGATTTAAATTGTTCTTCAATGAATCAATTAGATTCCTTCTCATTTCTTCTTTTACTTGAAGAGCTAAATAACCACTCTTCTTTAGTGCACCGAGGGTTTTTATTTTCTCAAAATTATTTATCATTTAATCCCTTTTCTATTTAACATTTTTTCTTCTGTTCCGAACAAAATCTTCGAATACAAATTCTCCGAGGCCGGATAAACTGCTATAATATGCTTTCCCTTGATTAACTTTTGTAAACTCACGAACGAACTGCTGCAGATATGGGTCGCGTGCGATCATAAATGTTGTAATTGTTATTCCGATTTTTCTGCAATGTGCCGCCTGATCTAAAGTTTTGTTCAAAATTTTTCTGTCGAGACCGAAACTGTTCTTGTAATATTTAGCTCCGATTTTCAAGCAAGTAGGTTTACCATCTGTAATCATGAAAATTTGTTTGTTCTTATTCTTTTTCCTTCGAAGTATGTCCATTGCAAGTTGAAGTCCTGCTACGGTGTTAGTATGGTAAGGTCCTACTTTTAGATAAGGTAGATCTTTAATTTCAATTGGCCAGGCATCGTTACCAAATACAATTATATCAAGTGTATCTTTAGGAAATTGAGTTGTAATCAGTTCAGACATTGCCATGGCAACTTTTTTAGCAGGTGTGATTCTATCTTCTCCATACAAAATCATGGAATGAGAAATATCGATCATGAGAACAGTCGAGGCAGAAGATTTGAATTCCCGTTCCTCAACTTCCAGATCATCTTCGTTCAATTTGAATTCATTAATACCATGTTTTATCTGTGCATTTTTAATTGATGCTGTAACATCAATTTGATCCAATTGATCACCGAACTGATAATCCCGGCGGTCTGATGTTTTTTCATCTCCCTCTCCGGTAAATGGGGTTTGATGCTTTCCTTTGCCGGATTTCTTGAGTTTGTTAAAAATTTCTTCGAGCGATCTTCTGCGGATTTCCTGTTCGGATTTTGGTGTAATGATAAATTCGCCATCCCGGTTTTCTTCCTCTTTGATATATCCTTTCTCTTTCAAATCTTCTATAAAATCACCAATGCCATATTCTTCGTTTGTAATATTAAATTTCCGGTCCAAATCATTAAGTATGCTCAAAGATTCTGCTACATCGCCGGAAGTGATATTTAATAGTTGAAGAAAAATATTCAACAATTGTTCGAAAGGATCTCCTCCTTCCGGGTGTGGAATAAACTCGGTAAACTTAAATCCGATCATCTTTTTTATCTTTTAAACCGTTAATCATTCCGGAAAGTTCAGTGGTTTAGTAAGATTGGTAATGCAATAAGTCGCTAAAATTCATTAAATTTCATTTGTAAAATATTCTCTTGGTAGAGTGGATCTCGCAAAGCAATATATAATTCAATGCATTATCGCCGCAGCCAATAATCTCAGATTAAGTTCAGAGAAAATTGAAACTGTTGCTCTTATACGCGAACGGATGAACTCGACCGAGAATCTATCCGAAGAGATCAAAAAATTTAAGAAGATAACCGAACTCTCTAAACTTGGAATCAAGCTCAGCGAAATTCTTAGCTTTATTGATGCTGGCAAAATTGATTTCATGAAATTCTCGGACAAATTTAAAGAGCATTATTATGGACTTGTGAGCGAAATGAATGGAGTTCTTGATGTATTGACACCACAAGCGGCTAGAACTGTTTTTTTGAAAATGGATGAAAATTTTCTCAATGTAGATTTATCAAAACGCGATTTAAAAGCAAATGTTGATAATCCAGCTCCGACAATTAATGTTACTCCTCAAATTGAATTACCGAGACGTTCGCGCGCAGATGAATTACGCGAAGCAATTATATTTGAAGAACTTAATAAGGGGAGCGACCTTAATTTTGAGAATTATGAAGAAAAAGTATTGCGCCCGGTAAAAGAACTCGATTCATTTCTTAATCGTGTTATGAAATATGAGTTTACGGAAAATGAAATCAATAATCATATTAGAATAATGAACGAGAATGCAGAGTATTCTAAAAAGATCGGATTCGAAATTCTTTCGAATATGCATTCTATATTTGCACGTGGTTTAGAACTGATCAATAAAAAGAAAATTGCAGCAAGCCCAAACGTAGTGGAATCTTTGAGAGCTTGTTTAATAGTAATTGTTGCTGTTGTTCGGGGTAAAGAAGTAGATATAACCGGATATCTGAATAGAGCGGAAAGTTTTGGCAGAACTATTATCTCAAATCAAAAGGAAAGATAAATGGAGTTATATGCAGTTATAATGGCCGGCGGAGTTGGTTCAAGGTTCTGGCCAAGAAGCAAAGAAAAAAAACCGAAACAGCTGATCAGAATTTTCGGCGAGAATACGATGATTCAGGATACAGTTAAACGGTTGGAAGGATTAATTGCAAACGATCATATCTATATCGTTACAAATAAAATTCAGAAAATGAGAGTTAAGGAACAACTTCCACAAATTCCTGAACAAAATATTCTTGACGAACCGTTCGGTAAGAATACAGCAGCTTGTATCGGGTTAGCTTCCGTAGTTATTAAAAGCAAGAATGAAAATGCAGTGATGATTACTCTTCCGGCAGATCATTTAATTAAAGACGATGATGAGTTTAGAAAATGTTTATTAACCGCTTCGGAATTTGCGGATAAATCTAAAGGATTAGTCACAATCGGTATAAAACCAAACCGTCCCGAAACCGGTTATGGCTATATTCAATTTGATGAAACTGAAGTTGATCAAAATATTCATAAAGTTCTAACGTTCGCGGAGAAACCGAATATTGAGACGGCACAACGCTTTCTTCAAGCGGGAGATTTTTTATGGAATTCCGGTATATTCATTTGGCGCGTAGATACTATTCTTGGAGAGATGCAAAAATATTTACCAGATCTGTTTGATGGACTGGAAAAAATAGAAGAATCTGTCGGTACTTCCGATTATGAAAGGGAAGTAGTTCGTATTTACGGGCAGTTAAAAAGTATTTCAATTGATTATGGAGTAATGGAAAAATCAGATAAAGTTTTTCTTACTAAAGCCGATTTTTATTGGAATGATGTTGGAAATTGGGAAGCAGTTTATGAAATTTCGGATAAGAATGAAGACGGAAATGCAATAGCCGGCGATGTATATACCGAGAAGACTTACAACTCGTATCTATTCTCCCCAAGAAAATTTGCGGCAATAATTGGTGTGGAAGATTTGATCGTAATCAACACTAACGAATCATTGCTTGTTTGTCATAGAAATAATGCGCAAGATGTTCGTTCTGTAGTAGAACACCTTAAAATGAATAAACGAAATGAACTTGTCTAAATTATGCTAAAGAGTTTTTGTTCATGGTCAAAAAATTAATTACAGAAGATGATGTTAAAAAAGTTCTTAAGAACGGCGATAAAGAAATTGTAGTTGAGCCGGGAGCAGTTTTAACTCCGTTGGCTAAAGATAGAATTTATCATTCCGGTTTGAAAATTGTTCAGAGCGCTTCGTGTCTTCCATGTTCTGTTTCAAATTCGCAGATAAAAATAGCAATCGGATCAGATCATACCGGTGTTAAGATGAAAAAAATCTTGTATGATTATTTAAAGAAAAAAGATTTTGAACTGTTCGATGTCGGCACTTTTACCGAAGATTCTGTTGATTATCCGGATATTGCATTCAATGTGGCTAACCGGGTAGCAATCGGCGAAGTTAAATTCGGAATTATATTAGATGCCACCGGAATTCCATCTGCGATTACTGCTAATAAAATTCCAGGAATTAGAGCGGCAACATGCTACAATGAATTTTCGGCAAAAAGCTCCCGCGAGCACAATGATGCCAATATATTAGTTGTTGGCGCACGTGCGTTGGGTGAAGAAACAATTAAATCGATTGCTGATGTTTGGCTCTCTTCAAAATTTCTCGGTGACCGTCATCAGAAACGCCTGGATAAAATTAAAGCAATTGAAGTGAAGTATTCGAAAAAGTAGTGAAGTATTTTTATAACTGATCATTTATTTCATCCCACAATTTGAGTATTACCATTGTATATTGAAAAAGCATTCGTAGAATCTGTAGAAAGATTAAGTGAAGAAACATACCTGATGAAAGTATTCTCACCGGCAATTGCATACATTGCAAAACCAGGTCAGTTCTGTAATATCAAAGTTTCTGAAAGTGATTTCCCGCTTCTAAGGCGACCGTTCAGTATTTGTAATGTTGAGGCTGATTATGTTTTCTTCTTATTCGATCTTCACGGAGAGGGAACAAAAATATTATCATTGAAGAAAAACGGAGATACAATTGAGTTACTCGGTCCGCTTGGTAAAGGTTTTGTCTTTGATGACGATTATGAAACAGCAGTAATTGTAGCCGGCGGACTTGGAGCAGCACCTTTCCCATTCTTGATCAGAAATATTTCCGATGAGAAAAATATTATTTGCCTCGTAGGAGGAAGATCCAAAAAACAAATTGTTACTCATGGTTTGAAAAATATTGCAATCGCTACCGATGATGGCTCTGAAGGATTCAAAGGCACCGTAATTGATTTATTGAAAGAAGAAGTTGAAAATATACACGAGAAAAAATTTAGAATATTTGCCTGCGGTCCAAACGCTATGTTAAAAGCGCTTCAGAAATATACGATTGAAAATAATTATGATTGCCAAATGTCGGTTGAGTGCGCAATGGCTTGCGGTTTTGGAATCTGCCAGGGATGCCCGGTTGATTCCGCAAACTCTGAATCATATCTGCTTGTGTGCAAAGACGGTCCTGTATTTAATGCTAAAGATGTTAAGTTATGAATATGGAAAAAGTTGATCTCTCAATAAATATTGGCGGTTTGAAACTAAAGAATCCTGTTCTACTTGCATCAGGTACTGTCGGTTACGGAAATGAAATTGCAGAATTTACAGACTTGAACAAATTAGGCGGAATAGTTACCAAATCCTTATCGTTAAAACCGCGCAAAGGAAACCCGCCTCAAAGAATTGTAGAAACTCCTTCAGGAATGTTAAATGCAATTGGTTTAGCCAATGTCGGCGTTGAAGCGTTTATTAAAGACAAAATACCATTTCTGAAAAATTTAGACACAACTTTGATTTGCAATATTGCGGCAAGTTCGATTGAAGAATATGTTGAATGTGTTCATATTCTTAACGATGAAATAACAATTAAAGCATTTGAAATAAATGTTTCTTGCCCGAATGTTAAAGAAGGCGGTCTTGAATTCGGCAATGATCTAAATGCCGTCGGCAGAATTACAGATAAAGTTCGGAATATTTCCAAGAAACCGATAATCATTAAACTCTCGCCAAATGTTTCGCGAATTTCCGATTTTGCAAAAGTGGTCAAGGAAAATGGCGGTAATGCCGTATCTGCAATTAATACTCTTGTTGGAACTTCATTTGATATTTACTCCCGTAAACCAAGAATTAAAAATGTAACCGGTGGTTTGTCCGGTCCTGCTATCAAACCGGTGGCACTTGCAAAAGTTCTGGAGATAAAAAGAAATTCTGATATACCGATTATTGGTATTGGTGGTATTATGAATTGGAAAGATGCAGTAGAAATGATGATTGTCGGTGCGTCGGCATTTCAAATTGGTACCGTTAATTTTATTAATCCGAATGCCGGAGTTGAAATTCTTAACGGATTAATTTCCTTTTGCTTACAAAACAAAATAAAAAACATTTCTGATTTAACAGGTTCATATCAGATCTAAGTATGGATATTCAATCTGCAATTAATAAACTCTTTTCACTCCACCAATTCGGAATCAAACTCGGTCTTGATAACATTCTCAACTTACTTGAACAAATTGGTAATCCACATAATAATATTAAAACAATTCACATCGCCGGTTCAAACGGAAAGGGAAGTACTGCTTCGTTCATCACCAGCATTTTAATGGAAGCTGGGTACAAAGTTGGTATCTATACTTCTCCTCATTTTGTAAAATACAATGAACGAATACGAATAAATGGAATTATGATAGATGACGAGTATGTTGCAAAATTTGTAACCGGTTTGGAAGATTATATAGAAAAACAAAACCCAACTTTTTTTGAAATTACGACAGCTCTAGCGTTCAAATATTTTGATGATCAGAAAGTTGATTACGCAGTGATAGAAACCGGACTTGGAGGAAGATTGGATGCAACAAATGTGATTAATCCCATTGCATCTGTTATTACTTCTATCAGTTTAGAACACACTGAGCATCTTGGCAATACATTGGAAAAAATTGCATTCGAAAAAGCTGGAATTATCAAAAACGATTCTTCAGTCTTCACTGGTAGAATGCCTCAAGTTGCAGAAAAAATTATTAGAGAAAAAGCAGTACAATGTTGTAGTACCTTTATACCCATAAAAGATTACACCCGACATGAGTCCGATCGTCTTATTGTAAAGTTGAAAGAAAATTCATTTTCTTTGTATACAACACCGTTAATAGGCGAACATCAGTTTTATAATGCCGCTTTAGCAATTAAAACTTCAAACGAATGTTGTGGAATCAAAGATGGTCAAACATTTTCAAGGGGAATAAAATATGTTGAGGCAAACACCGGAATTCAAGGCAGGTATGAGATTGTTAACGAACAACCCAAAATAATTTTCGATTCAGCCCACAATCCGGAGGGCATAAATTCATTTATAAATGAATTTTCTAAAGAATTTCAGACGTACGATGAACGTATCTTAATTTTTGGGGCAATGAGAGATAAGTCGATAAAAGAGATGCTTCTTGCTCTAAATCCGTACTTCACTAGGATTTATGTTACAAAGGTGGATGTTGAGCGGTCTGCCACGATCGAAGAGCTGCAAACGATTGCCAATGCAGCCGAAATCAAAGTGAGTCCTTTAGTCAATTCAGGCTCGTTTATGGAACAATTTCAGAAAGAAGTGGGAAAACCTTGCCTGGTTGTACTTGGGAGTATGTATTTGCTGGGCGAAATAAAATCTAAAAAGATTAATAAAAATGCTTGACAAAGTGCTAAAGGGAGACTAATTTTCAGCCGTGCCTCAACAGTCTTCAATAATAATAATTCACTTTTAATAATTATCATAAAAATCCGCAAGATTGTTTACCATAATTCAATATCACGAAAATTTCTCACAAGTAATAGGGTTTACTCATGCCAATGGATATTTCAGAACTGCAATCGAAGAAGATTGTAGATCTCTACAAGATTGCTAAAGATTTTTCTATAGCCGGTTATAGCGATCTCCGCAAACAAGAACTCATCTTTAAAATTCTAGAAGCACAATCACAAAAGGACGGTTTAACATTCTCTAAAGGTGTACTAGAAGTTTTAGCCGATGGTTACGGTTTCCTGCGTTCTGCAGATTATAATTATTTACCATCACCAGATGATATTTACGTTTCTCCATCGCAGATCAAGAGATTCAGTTTACGAACCGGAGATTTTGTAAGCGGACAGGTTAGACCGCCAAAAGAAGGCGAGCGTTTTTTTGCGTTGCTTCGAGTTGAAGCCGTGAACGGGAAAGATCCGGAAGCGATCCGAGAGCGAACATTGTTCGATAATTTGACTCCGTTATATCCAACTAAAAGACTAAAATTAGAATCTGCACCCGGTGAATATTCGATGCGTATTATTGATATGCTTTCACCGATTGGTAAAGGGCAGAGAGGATTAATTGTATCGCCTCCTAAAGCCGGTAAGACAATTATATTACAAAAGATGGCTAATTCGATTTCACGTAATCATCCGGAAGTTAAAATAATAATGTTATTGATTGATGAGCGTCCGGAAGAAGTAACGGATATGCAGCGTTCTGTCCAAGCTGAAGTGATCAGCTCGACTTTTGATGAACCCGCAGACCGTCACGTTCAGGTTGCAAATATGGTTATTGAAAAAGCAAAACGAATGGTTGAAGCAGGTGATGATGTTGTCATTTTATTGGATTCAATTACACGCCTTGCACGTGCACATAATACAGTAATACCGCATAGCGGAAGAATTCTTTCCGGCGGTGTTGATGCGAACGCACTTCACAAACCAAAAAGATTTTTCGGCGCTGCAAGAAATACAGAAGACGGCGGAAGTTTAACAATTATTGCAACAGCTCTTGTTGATACCGGCAGCAGAATGGATGAAGTTATTTTTGAAGAGTTCAAAGGTACAGGCAACATGGAATTGGTTCTGGATAGAAGTTTATCCGATAAGAGAATATTCCCAGCAATTGATGTTAATAAATCATCTACAAGAAAAGAAGAACTTCTATTTAAAGAAGATGAATTAAATAAAGTCTGGATCTTAAGAAAAATAATTGCAGATTTTGATTCCGCAGAAGCGATGGAATTTTTACTCGATAAAATGAAGGGGACAAAGAATAACAAGGAATTTATGATGAGTATGAACAGTTAACGTTATGAATCTCCTGCTCAAATGAAAACTCTTGCGTTCACTTGTGGCGATATAAACGGTATTGGTCCGGAAATATGTATCAAAGCAATTAATCATTTTCATAATCCTACTGAACGAAAAATTATTTTATTTTGCCCGGCAAACGTCTTTGAAAATGCATTATCTATCTCGCCCGTCTCATTTAATTACCAAATTGTGAAAGACTACAGTCAACGTAAAAATGAATCGGAATTAGTAACAATAGTTGATATTGGTAGATTCAAACAGAATATTGGCGGACCCACAAAGAATTCCGGTGATGCAGCTCTTATTGCATTGAAAAGTGCTTTTGATTTAGTCAACTCGAAAAGTGCGGATGCAATTATAACTGCGCCGGTATCAAAAACTTCATTCAAATTAGCCAAGATTAAATATCCAGGCCAAACAGAACTATTTGCAGATTTATCACATTCGAAAAAATATTTAATGACGTTCCTCTCCGATCAATTTATTTGCGGACTAGCGACAATTCACGAACCGATAAGAAAAGTAAGCAAACTGTTAAGTGCCCAACTTGTAAAATCCACATTAAAAACGCTGCTCCAAACGATGATATATGATCTTGGAATTCAGAATCCAAAAATTGCTGTTCTTGGTTTAAATCCTCACTCCGGTGAAAATGGAAAGATAGGAAGAGAAGAAATTGATATAATTAAACCGGCTATAAAATCTTTCAAAAATAATTTAATAGAAGGACCATTTGTGCCGGATGCATTCTTCGCAAATCAATTATACAAAGTTTACGATGCTGTTCTGGGAATGTATCACGATCAGGTCTTGATTCCTTTCAAAATGATGAACTTTAATAATGGAGTGAACTTCACAGCCGGTCTTCCAATTATCCGCACGTCCCCAGATCACGGTACAGCATACGATATTGCAGGCAAGGGTATTGCTGATCCAAGCAGTATGATTGAAGCAGGCAAATGGTCTGAAAGGATTATTTCTAACCGGAGAAAATTATAAAGTGCCCGTAAAGACTTATTCCGCCATATCTGAAATCTACCCGCATATGATGAGATCAATTGATTATAAGCAATGGGCAGACTATGTATACCAGATAAGTAAAGAAATAAAAAAGAAAAATATTAATGCATTGGAACTTGCGGGCGGAACCTGTGCAATTGCGAAATTGCTACAAAAAAAAATGAATATCGTTTCTTCAGATATATCATTAAACATGCTTAAGAAAGATGGGGATAATACTTGTACAAAAGTATGTTGTGATATGACATCTCTTCCTTTTAAAAATAAATTTGATTTTATATTTTCAACATTTGACAGCGTTAACTATCTAAATACGAAAGATAAATTTTTGCACTATCTGGAAAATGCGAGTGTTTGTCTTGCAGATGATGGTACTCTTGCTTTCGATGTTAGTCTCGAAAACAATAGTAAAAAATTCGAAAAATATTTAAACCGAAGAGGGAAAGTAGACGGAATTACTTTCCGGCAAAGAAGTTTATATAATCCGGCAACTAGAATTCATTATAACCATTTTGAATTGACACTTGCCAATGGTCAAAAGGTTGAAGAAATTCACAAACAGAAAATCTACCGTTTCGAAGAATATTTCGATTTTATTGACAGATCAGATTTTTATGTTCATAAATGTTTAAAAGCATTTACTTTTAAAAACGCAGACGCAGAAACAGAACGGGCGCAATTTATATTAAAGAAGAAGAATTTATGCTGACTTTCCATAACGTTGATTTCAATTACAAAAATCAGCCGGTATTTACAGATCTTAATCTGCAAGTTGACCAAGGCGATTTTGTATTCATGATCGGTAAAAGCGGGGTTGGAAAAACAACTTTACTCCGAATGATTTTTATGGACATCTTTCCCGAATCCGGATACGTTGAGGTCGGAGAATATTCATCTGAAACAATTAAAGAAAATGATTTACCTTATCTTCGCCGAAAAGTTGGAATGATCTTTCAAGATTTTCAACTTTTATCAGATCGAAATGTTTATGATAATTTAGCTTTTGTTCTTCAAGTAACCGGTAACCCGCGAAAAGTAATTAAGAAAAAAGTAATGAATGCGTTAACTGAAGTCGGATTGGCTCATAAACAAAAAAATATGCCGCACCAGTTATCGGGAGGAGAAAAACAGCGCATCGCAATAGCAAGAGCAATGATTAATGATCCATTCTTAATTCTTGCTGATGAACCTACTGGAAATCTTGATCCGCAGACATCGGAAGAAATATTGGCAATTCTAAAAAAAATTAATGCAAGGGGAACATCGGTGATCTTTGCGACTCACAATTATGAATTGGTCAGAAAATTTGAATCAAAAATTATAAAATTAGAAGGCGGAAAAGCCGTCAAAGTATTAATTAAAAAGAAGGGAGAAAGCGACTAACTCTTTCTGATCTGTGATAAAATTCCCTCTGTTACAATTTCAATTCTCTGTGTTCCGTCTATCTCTATTACTCTTGCTTTATTTGTGTAATGGCTGAATACTTGCGATGTAGTTTCATGGTAAACTTTTAATCTTCTTTTAATAACTTCTTCATCATCATCTTTTCTTTTAAAATAACTGTTGGCTGATTTGCAGACAGGGCAAACGAAATCGTTTTTGTATTCATTTTTCTGAATTATATTGCCGCATTTAGAACATACTAATCTATTCGATAAGCGAGCGATAATAACATCATCATCCGCGTCTAACTTAATAAGATATGGTTCTTCAAATTTAAGATCTTGAAAAATGCTCTCTAAAAGTTTTGCTTGATCAATTGTCCTTGGAAAACCATCTAAGATAAAACCATTCTTGCAACTGGCATCTTTCAATGCATCTTTAATAATTCCCGCCATAATTTCATCTGGAACGAGTTCCCCTTTTTCCACAATTTCTCTAGCCTTTTTACCAAGCTCAGTCTCTTTTTTAATTGCTTCGCGAAGTATATCACCTGTAGAAATGTGGGGGATACTCAATTTTGAAGCTAAAATTTTTGCTTGTGTTCCTTTACCAACGCCTGGTGAACCAAAAATAATGATTTGCATAGTATTTGAATTTTATGAGGGAATGATTGTGAATTATTTTCAAAAGAAAATTAAAGAGAATTGACAAAAGATGCTAATGAAGTTTTCAATTAGGTGAAATTCTTTTTTGCTTAAAAAATTTCTCAAGCAGATATTTTGATTCATCGGAATAGACACCAGAAAAAACATTCGGTTTGTGATTGTATTTTCCACTCTCAATAATATTGAAAAGCGAGCCGCATGCCCCGAATTTCGGCTCTAAAGTTCCAAAGTATAGATTATTTATTCTTGTGAGAAGGAGAGCGCCGCTGCACATTACACACGGTTCAACAGTTACGTATAAGTCGCATTCATCCAGCAGTTTTGAACCGAGATAGTTTGATGCGGCTGTTAATGCAATCATCTCAGCGTGGGCTGTAGCATCGTTTAACATTTCGGTCTGATTGAAACCGCGTCCAATAATTTTATTTTGATGAACTACTACTGCGCCGATTGGAACTTCGTTGAGTTCAAATGCTTTTTCAGCTTCCTGAAGTGCGGCGAACATATTTTTGTAGACATACTCGGGAAAAATCATAAGTATTAATTGAGAATTGCTAATTGAAAATTGATAATTTTATGAGGTTGCTTTTTATAACCAAAATTGAAAATTGATGAATAAATATATATTGATTCCAATCTAAGCCGGTTTAATTGTAAATTCTCAATTCTACATTTGCAATTAATTTGTACGCCCGGAAGGATTCGAACCCTCAACCCTCAGATCCGAAGTCTGATGCTCTATCCAGTTGAGCTACGGGCGCATTTTTTATGTCGAATTGAAAATTTAGAATTGCGAAATAACTAAAAATGTAGAATTCAAATTGTCTATAAACAACTCTAAATTCTACATTCGCAATTCAGTTGTACACCTGTAGGGATTCGAACCCCAAACCTTCTGATCCGTAGTCAGATGCTCTATCCAATTGAGCTACAGGTGCATGTATTTATAAAAAATAAGAACTATCGCATTCTGATCTCCCGCAGTGGCGGGATAAACTCCCTCAGATGCTCTATCTAACTTGTCCGCCGAAGGAGGTTTGAGCTACGGGTGTATCTAATTCAATAAATAAAACGATTATTCAAACAAAACTCTGTATTTCAACAATCGCGCTGCAAATATACTACTCACTCTTGTAACTTTCAATTTTAACCTCACTAACTTTAGGTCGAAATGCTGCCTTGAAAATGCCTTTTATTTTTCTCAAATTGCTGAAGCAAAATTTCATAAAGAAGTGAATTCGCAAATATGAAAATAAATTATCTAACCTCTTACGAAAATTTCTGCTATCGAAAGCTTAATGGGCTTTTATTGCGTCCTTGTCCAGATCACTAATCTTCCTTATTTTTTTTTTCCTAAAATTAGTTAGTAATTAACCGGAGTAATCTATGTGTGGTATCGTCGGATATATTGGGGATAAAAATTGTGTTCCTATCTTAATCGAAGGATTAAAAAGATTGGAATACCGCGGCTACGACTCTGCCGGTATAGGAATTATTAACGGTAAAGAGTGCAAAGTGTTAAAAACAAAAGGGAAAGTTTCTGAATTAGAGAAACTCGTCTATAAAGAACATCTTGAGTCAAATTTAGGTATAGGACATACGCGCTGGGCAACGCACGGCGAGCCGAGTACTTTAAATGCACATCCGCATCTCAACAAAGAAAAAACACTCTTCCTAATTCATAACGGCATCATCGAAAATTACCTCTCTTTGAAAAAAGGATTGGCAAAAGAAGGTTATGAATTTATAAGTGAAACTGACACTGAGGTGTTGGCACATTTGATAGACCACTATTTAAAACTTAAGCACTCGCTTTTTCAAGCTGTACGATATGCTCTTAATGAAGTAGAAGGCACGTACGGCATTTGCGTCATTTATAAAGGCGAAAAAGATAAAATTATTGCCGCACGTAAAGGTTCTCCTCTTGTTCTTGGAATAGGTAATAATGAGAATTTTGTGGCTTCAGATGTTAATGCTCTAATTGCTCATACGAAACAAGTCGTTTATTTAGAAGACGGAGAGATCGCAGAAGTTTATAAAGATCATTTTAACACGAAAACAATTTCCGATGAAACCATCATTAAAGAAATCTTTCAAGTCGAGATGGGAATTGATGAAATTACCAAAGCCGGATATCCTCACTTTATGTTGAAAGAAATTATGGATCAGCCCGACTCAATCTATAATTCTTTAAGAGGAAGGTTAGTTTACGACGAGGGAATCTCTAAACTTGGCGGTCTTCAAGGTTTCGAAGAACGAATGATAAATTCAAAAAGAATAATTATTACTGCATGCGGAACCTCTTGGCATGCCGGGTTAGTTGGCGAGTATATGTTGGAACAGTATGCTGGAATACCCGTGGAGGTTGAGTATGCTTCCGAGTTCCGTTACCGCCATCCGATCATTACAAGAGACGACACTGTAATTTTTATTTCTCAAAGCGGCGAGACAGCAGATACATTAGCGGCAATGAAAGAAGCCAAAAAGAAAGGCGCACTTTGCATCGGTATATGTAATGTCGTTGGAAGTTCAATAGCTCGTGAAAGCCACGCCGGAGTTTATATTCATGCCGGTCCCGAGATTGGAGTTGCATCCACAAAAGCATTTACTTCTCAAATTTCTGTACTAGCATTAATTACATTGCTACTTGCCCGGAGAAGAAATCTAAGTCTTCCTGAGGGACAAGATATTATAACACACATGAAAAAGTTAACAGAAAAGATTGAAATAATTCTTAAACAGAATGAGTATATAAAAGAAATAGCAGAGAATTATGCGAATTGCAAAAACTTCTTATATCTGGGAAGAGGTTATAACTTTCCGGTGGCGCTTGAAGGTGCCTTGAAGCTGAAAGAAATTTCTTATATACATGCCGAAGGTTACCCGGCAGCTGAAATGAAACACGGTCCTATTGCATTGATTGATGATGATATGCCCGTTGTTTTCATTGCAACAAAAGATTCTGTTTACGATAAAGTTGTAAGTAATATTCAAGAAGTAAGAGCTAGGAAGGGAAGAATCCTTGCAATTGTAAATGAAGGGGATGATCAAATAGAAAGTATGGTTGATCATGTTATAAAAGTTCCTAAGACACATAACATGCTAACACCAATTTTAACAGTAATTCCGTTACAATTGATCGCTTATCATATAGCAGTTAAGAAAGGATTAAATGTAGATCAGCCGCGTAATTTGGCAAAAAGTGTCACAGTTGAATAAACCATAAAAGAGGTATAATATGTCACGTAGAAACGTCCTTATCATGGGTGCAGCAGGACGGGATTTTCATAACTTCAACGTATTCTTTAGAGATAATGAGAATTACAATGTTGTTGCCTTTACTGCTACTCAAATTCCAAACATCTTCGGTAGAAGTTATCCCGCAGAACTTGCCGGGAAATTATATCCGGAGGGAATTAAGATTTATGAAGAATCAGAACTTGTAAATCTAATCCATAAATTAAAAGTGGATGAAGTTGTATTTGCATACTCAGATATAACTTTCAATTATGTTATGTCGAAAGCATCGGTAGTTAATGCAGCCGGTGCTTCATTCCGTTTAATGGGTGCATCTGAAACTATGATTAAAAGCACCAAACCAGTCGTTGCAGTTCTTGCTGTAAGAACCGGTTGTGGAAAATCTCAAACATCAAGAAGAATTGTTAAACTTCTTCAAGATGCTGGTAAAAAAGTTGTAGCAATTCGACATCCTATGCCATACGGTGATTTAGTCAAACAAAAAGTCCAGCGCTTTGCTACAATTGAAGATTTAAAGAAACATGAATGCACTATTGAAGAGATTGAAGAATATGAACCCCATATAGCTCGCGGCGGAGTTATTTATGCTGGTGTGGATTACGAAGCAATCCTACGTGAAGCCGAAAAGGAAGCGGATGTTATTTTATGGGATGGCGGTAATAATGATATGTCCTTCTATAACGCAGATGTGACTTTCACTGTTGTTGATCCGCATCGACCCGGACATGAAATGAATTACTATCCCGGTAATACTTCGTTGCGAATGGCAGACGCGGTCATTATAAATAAAATGGATTCCGCTACTAAAGAAGGGATTGAGACCGTAAGAAAAAATATTCAAGCAGTCAATCCAAAAGCAATTGTAATTGATGCTGATTCACCACTTACAGTTGATCATCCTGAACTAATTACAGGTAAACGTGTATTAGTTGTGGAAGATGGTCCAACTTTAACACATGGCGAAATGAAATACGGCGCAGGTACCGTTGCTGCAGAAAGGCTAAAAGCTAAAGAGATTGTTGATCCAAGACCATTCACCGTAAATTCGATTTCCGACACATTTAAAAAATATCCCAACATTGGTGTTCTTCTTCCGGCAATGGGTTACGGTGATGATCAAATTAAAGATCTCGAAGAAACAATTAACAGAACAAACTGTGATTCAGTTGTTATCGGAACTCCAATTGATCTTGGAAGAATTTTGAAAATCAACAAACCATCAACACGTGTTATGTATGAATTGCAAGAGACCGGTAAGAATACATGTGAATCTGTTCTCAAAGCAAAAGGACTTCTATGAAAAAGATTGCAGTTGTTGCATTTGGTGGCAACGCACTCTTACGCGCAAATGAAGTTGGTACAATTGAGGAGCAGGAAAAAAATACACTCGATACTTGCAATAAGTTGATCAGTTTGTTACGAAATGATTTTAATCTTGTTATAACACACGGTAACGGACCACAAGTTGGTAATATCCTGCTTCGTAACGAAGCCGGATATGCCCAATATAAAATTCCAAAAATGCCGTTAGATATTTGTGTAGCCGATTCCCAGGGTGGAATCGGTTACATGATTGACCGGCAAATGCGCAATGCAATCAGTAAGACAAACTTGCGCAGAAATGTAGTTGCAATTATAACCGAGACTTTAGTGGATATTAACGATCCGGCTTTTCAAAATCCTACAAAACCAATCGGACCTTACTACTTAAAAGAAGAAGCAGATCTCCTTGCCAGAGCGAACAATTGGGTATTCAAAGAAGATCCTCGCAAGAGAGGATGGAGAAAAGTTGTAGCTTCTCCTAAACCTCTTGACATTATGAATAAGAAAGTAATAAAAGATTTGGTTAAACATGGGCATATTGTTATTGCAGTTGGCGGCGGCGGTATTCCTGTCTATTGGCATGAGGATACAAAGTACCTTGAAGCTATTGAGGCTGTTGTGGATAAAGATTTAGCTTCCGCAGTTTTGGCTAGGGAGATAAAGGCAGACCGGTTCTACATTATCACAGACGTTTCAAAAGTTTTCATAAATTTCAATAAACCGAATCAGAAAGCGCTCGATCATTTAACAGCAGCGGAAGCTCGAAAATATTTGGATGCCGGAGAATTTCCTGCAGGAAGCATGGGACCCAAAATTTTGGCAGCTGTTGAATTTGTTGAAAATGGCGGAAATGAAGCAATCATAACATCAGAAGAAGATATTGAAAAAGAAAATTGCGGAACGAGAATTACATTTGATTGAATAATTTAAAACTGAGAGAACAGAAGGACTAATTCTAATAGTGCTTCATTTTTCTCAGAGAATTAAAATGAATAATTACATCCTCGGGATATCTGCTTATTATCATGATTCAGCTGCTGTGCTTCTGCGCAATGGAGAAATTATAGCTGCAGCCCAAGAAGAACGTTTTACACGAATTAAACATGATCACAACTTTCCTAAAAATGCTGTTAATTTTTGTCTGAAATACGCTGGCATAACCGTAGAGCAATTAAATGCGACAGCATTCTATGATAAACCAATTGTTAAATTTAACAGAATTCTTGAAACATATCTTAGTTATCCAGGTGAGGGATTAAAATCTTTTTTAATGGCAATGCCATTATGGCTAAAAGATAAACTTTGGATGCAAGATTTAATTTCAAGCGAACTTAAGTACAAGGGAAAAATATTATTCCCTGAGCACCACGAGTCTCACGCTGCCTCTGCGTTTTTCCCGTCTCCTTTCAACAAAGCCGCATTTTTAACAATTGACGGAGTTGGAGAATGGGCTACATCATCCTTTGGAACCGGGAATGCGAACCATCTTGAAATCATATCTGAGTTGCACTATCCGCATTCGATCGGATTACTTTATTCAGCTTTCACATATTTCACTGGGTTCAAAGTTAATTCTGGTGAATATAAAGTTATGGGGCTCGCGCCTTACGGTGAACCGAAGTATGTTCAAAAAATCTATGATCATCTGATTGATCTTCGTGAAGACGGTTCATTTAAAATGAATATGGAATATTTCAATTACAATACCGGCCTCTCGATGACAAACGAAAAATTCGCGAAATTATTTGATGGACCGCCACGTCAAGCTGAATCAAAATTGACGCAACGCGAGATGGATCTGGCTCGTTCAGTTCAAGTAGTAACGGAAGAGATCATGATTCGTATGGCGCGGCATATAAAAAAAGTGACTGATGAAAAGTATCTTTGTTTAGCCGGCGGAGTTGCCTTGAATTGTGTGGCCAATGGGAAATTGTTACGTGAAAATATTTTTGAAGATATCTGGATTCAGCCTGCGGCCGGCGATGCAGGCGGAGCGCTCGGAGCTGCATACATTGCATATTACCATCACTTTAAAAATAAAATTGTAGAAAAGAGTGGAAGGGATTTACAGAAAGGTTCATATTTTGGTCCTTACTACTGTGATGAAGAGATTGAGAAATACTTAGCTAAATACAAATTGCCGGCTCATAAACTTTCAACGGAAGAAATTATTGAAAAAATTAGTGATTTGATAGCGGAAGAAAAAGTTATTGGATGGTTTCAAGGAAGAATGGAATTTGGACCGCGTGCTCTTGGTGCCCGTACAATTATTGGAGATGCAAGATCACCTGAAATGCAAAAAAAGATGAATTTGAAAATTAAATTCAGAGAAAGTTTTCGTCCTTTTGCACCAACTGTTCTTGCCGAAAAAGTTTCTGATTGGTTCGAATTAGATAGGGAAAGTCCTTATATGTTGCTAGTCGCTGATGTAAAAAAAGAGAAGCAGTTCAAGATGACTGAAAATGAAATAAATCTTTGGGGTATTGATAAACTAAATATTGTTCGGTCAGAAATCCCAGCAGTGACACACGTTGACTATTCTGCAAGAATTCAAACGGTTCATAAAGAGGATAATCCGCTTTATCACAGATTAATAGAAAGATTTTATGAGAAGACTGGTTGCGCAGTAATAGTTAATACTTCATTTAATGTGAGGGGTGAACCAATTGTTGAATCACCACTCGATGCATATAAATGTTTTATGCGGACTGAAATGGATGTTCTAGCAATTGGAAATTTTATTCTTTATAAGAAAGAGCAACCTCATTTTAATGATGACTTAGATTGGAAGCAGAAATATGAACTGGATTAAAGATGTAACTTTAGAGATCAAATCGCTTGATCTCTCCGTTAAAGCATTGAGAAAATTCGGTATTACAGTCGGAGGTATTTTTCTAGTATTCGGAATATTGCTTTTTCTAAAATCGATATGGTCTAATGCTAGAGTAATTTTCATTTTGATCGGTTTTATATTATTCGTCGGTGGAATATTTTATCCAAAACGATTAAGTAATTTTTACAAAGTATGGATGGGTCTTGCGTTTGCTATTGGGTGGGGAATCTCTAGGTTCATTTTAGTTATATTATTTATCTTTGTCTTAACGCCAATTGGAGTACTTGCGAAAATATTCGGGAAACAATTTCTTGATCTGAAATTTCAGGATGGGAAAAAATCATATTGGCTTACAAAAGAGAAAAGAAAAATTGATTACGAAAAAATGTATTAATAAATATAATTAGGAGAAATAAAAAGTGGCATTTAATCTTAGGAACAGAAATTTTTTAAAACTTCTTGATTTCACTCCAAAAGAGATCAAATATTTATTGGACCTTTCAAAAGAATTGAAAACTGCTAAATATGCAGGAACAGAAACTCAGAGACTGAAAGGCAAAAATGTTGTTCTTCTTTTTGCAAAGGATTCGACACGTACAAGATGTGCTTTTGAGGTCGCTGCTCTTGATCAAGGCGCTGGAGTTACGTTCATTGGTCCATCCGGCTCTCAGATGGGTAAAAAGGAATCTATGAAAGACACAGCCCGTGTGCTTGGCAGAATGTACGATGGAATCGAGTATCGAGGATATGGTCAAGCGATAGTGGAAGAACTTGGCGCTTATGCAGGCGTACCGGTTTGGAATGGTCTTACAAATGAATTTCATCCTACTCAGGTTCTTGCAGATTTCCTCACGATCATGGAACACACAGACAAACCATTAAATGAAGTATCATTAGTTTATCTGGGCGATGCTAGGAATAATATGGGCAATTCTTTAATGGTTGGTTCTGCTAAAATGGGAATGAAGTTTAAGGCAGTTGCACCTAAAAATTTATGGCCAAATGAAGATCTTGTAAAAAAATGTAAAGAGATTGCAAAAGAAACCGGTGCTATAATTGAGTTTACAGATGATTCTGTGAAAGGTGTAAAAGGGGCCGACTTCTTATACACAGATGTTTGGGTTTCGATGGGTGAACCTGAAGCTGTATGGGATCAAAGGATTAGCGTTATGAAGCCTTATCAAGTTAATATGGAAATGATAAAGAATACGGGAAATCCGGATGTTAAATTTTTACATTGTTTACCTGCGTTTCATAATAGAGAAACGACAGTAGGTGAACAAATTTTTCAAAAGTTTGGTCTTGAATCAATGGAAGTTACAGATGAAGTCTTTGAATCAAAACATTCTATAGTATTTGATGAGGCAGAGAATAGGCTGCATACCATAAAAGCAATAATGGTTGCAACATTAGGAGATTAAAATTTATTTTCTCAAAGAGATGGAAAAATTTGTCTAAAAAAGAGCGCTTACTGGTGCTCTTCTTTTTTAATCTCATGATCCATATGAAAATGATAATTCGGGAAGATTCTCGGAAGCTTTATAATGTTGTGTATCATTATTCCGGTTGATAAACGATCAAACCAAGAAGAAAGCGGCCAGCCAAAATGTAAATGGATTTCCTTTTCCGATGAAGGAATTTCATATTCAATGGTTTTTAGGACTGCAGTGATCATATCGAACAAGTTTAACTTTCTTTCAATCGCAATCCAAAAGTGATTTTCGCGGAAAGGTGTTGGAGTATCAAGCCGCGGGGCATAAAAACTTATAAAGATAGAATTACTCGCTGCGGTCGCAGTTTCTTCTTCCAATGGTCTTCTGAAGAAAATGTTGATCTCTTTATTATCAATTTCCGCAATTTTGAAAATGAGATCCATAACATTTCTTGTCTTACGCCGTACAGGAATATCCGGTGCGCGGTACCGGGAGATTCTGATTCCGAGGAATAATACAACCATTGTAATAATAAACCAAAGTGTAGTTCCGTATGGACGTGCAATCATTATATAAATTAATGTGCTGACTAAAATGAAAAATAAAATAAGTGTACCAACTTTGGATGTGTGATATGTAATCTCTTTGGTTCCTTTAGAATAACGGTATTTTAAAAGAGAACCGGTGTTGATTGCAAAACTAGCTACAAGTCCAACGGCGTACATTTCTGCAAGCACAGCTTGACTGCCGCTCGTGATAATCAAAATAATGCTGTAAAAAACTGCATTAATAATATGAATTCTGTATAAAGCTTGATTTTTATTTGAATGAATGAGCCAGTTGAAGTGATATTTTTCGGCTACCTTTTCAATCAGTTCTGCTGAAGCTACCATTGCAGTGTTTACAGCCATAATTAATGTTACGCTTGCAAGGACTCCAACTATAATTCCGAAAAAATTGCCGTTTACTTTTGATGCAAATGTCGGAATCAAATCTGTTTCGTGTTGGCTAAGATTAATTCCGGATGACAGAGCGAATAGAGCAATAAGCGGTGTAACAATTCCAACAGTAACAGCTAAAAATAAATATGCTTTACGAATCTGTTTCCAATCCTTTACAAGTGAAGCAGTTTGCAAAACAGATTCTATCCCGGAATACGCAAGAATACAACTTCCGATACCGATAATTAAATTTTCATAGGCGATAAATGGATTTTGACCTTTGAAATCTCCGACGAATGAATGAAAACTGTCTCCGATTATTGCAACGGAAGTTGAATCTAAATGTGAAACACCGCCGACAAGTAGATTAACAAGAACAAATGCTGCGAATACAAATATGATAAAAGTAAATTTTGCATTTTCTTTTATACCAATAATATTCAATCCGGTGATTAAACCAATTACTCCAAATTTTAGAAAAAATCTTATCTCCGGTCCCATTCCTAAAAAATAAGTTCCATTCTCAACAGCACTAACTGTAGATATGGTAGCGGTCAATATATAATCAACGAGTATTGACGAAATAGCTACAAAAGAAAAAGTTGGACCAAGAACTAAGTATGAGAACGAGTAAACACCACCGCCTCTCACATTATTTTTCTCAAGGATTTCTCCAATCTCAACCATTCGGGTAGAAAGAAATCGAATCAAAACAGAGGTAAGTGCGATATAAAAGATTGCTTTAATGCCAATAAACCGGAATGCTTCAAAAGGTGCATAATAAATTGAGGTAAGTTCATCCATCAAAGTAATAATGCCAACGGCAAGCCAGGTGAGCATCCATTTGCCGTTATATAGGAATGAAAGAAATTCCTTTTTACGTGTAAGGTACACAAACGCGATTACCAACGCTAGGTTGGCGGCAATAAATAAGAGTGTTTCCATCATTAATCAAAATTTAACGGGCTTAACTTAATAAATTCTTACTTGAACTCAATAATAATTTAGAAAGATCAATTTAGTTTTTGGTTTTAAGTCGAAAATATTTATTTTTACGCCGCGTTTTTGATGGGCAGATAGCTCAGTCGGTAGAGCAAAGGACTGAAAATCCTTGTGTCGGCGGTTCGATTCCGTCTCTGCCCACCAGAACTTGAAAGGGATGTGAAAACATCCCTTTCTCATTTTAAAGATTTATATACATTTGTAATGGAAATTCCAACAAAACGAATATTAATGACAACTAAAACTATTGTAATCGAAGAGATAGAGATCCGTATAAAGAAGAGTTCACGGGCACGTTATATGAATATATCGGTAAAACCGTTTGGTGGAGTTACAATATCGATCCCAGAAATGCTTTCATTTTATGACGGAGAGAAATTAGCGCATCAAAAAATAAAATGGATTAAAGAACATGTTTCTAAAATTAGAGGATACGAAAAAACATTTTCCATTTATGATGAGAATTCTAATTTCCGGACACGTAATCACCAGCTGGAAATAAAATCATCAGAGAAAAATAAATTATCTATTAAAGTTAGAAACGGATTAATAAAGGTTCATTACCCGGAAAAGATGGATGCCAAATCATCTTTAGTGCAGAAGGCTGTCAGAAAAGGAATTGAAACTGCATACAGGGAAGAAGCCAAAGAGTATTTGCCGAAACGGTTAAATGATCTATCGGACAAATGCAATCTTCCGTTCAATGAAATATTTATAAAAAATATTAAAAGCCGATGGGGAAGCTGTTCCGGAAAAAATAATATTAATCTTAGCATTCATCTTATGCGTTTGCCCGATCATTTAATTGATTATGTTTTGCTTCATGAATTGGCTCATACAAAGATCAAAAATCATAGTAAAAAATATTGGCAATTTCTAGATACCTTAACCGGCAACGCCAAACAAATAGATAAAGAATTAAGAAAGTTTAGAATTAGTCTTTACTAAAACATCAACTGAATCAAAATCTGAATGATAATAACATGCAAAGTATGCTAACTCAATAAGGTTTTTTAATTCGATAGCTGAACCCCAATTGCTAAAAGCTAATAGCTATTTAGTTGAATCCTGCACCGCCACTCTTTATATTTCTGCAGTAAAAAATGAAAGGAAAATATGTCATTTAACACAATCACAACAACTGATTTTACCGATCTAAAACTATTTAAGCGCGGTAAAGTTCGTGACGTTTATGATGTTGGAGAATATTATTTAATTGTTTCGACCGATCGGCTTTCAGCGTTCGACGTAATAATGAACGAAGGAATACCTTCAAAAGGCGAGATACTTAACCGTATATCCAAGTTTTGGTTTGACTACACAAAAGAGATAATTCCGAATCATCTTATCTCTATGAATGCTGATGAATATCCGGCTGTATGTCAACCCTATAAAAACGTGTTGCGCAATCGTTCAATGCTGGTCAAGAAAGCAGAATTAATTCCTATTGAATGTATTGTAAGAGGATATATTACTGGTTCCGGTTTAATCGATTATCAAAAGACCGGAAAAATATGTGGAATTGATTTGCCGAAAGGATTGGTCGAATCAGAAAAACTTTCGGAACCAATCTTCACACCATCGACTAAAGCTGAAATCGGTCTTCATGATGAAAACATTTCTGCCGAAGAAGCAACTAAAATAATTGGCAAAGATGCGTTTGAATTTATCAAAGACACAACAATAAAAATATATTCCGAAGCATCTGAGTATGCGCTGAAAAAAGGAATTATAGTTGCCGACACAAAAATGGAGTTTGGTTATTACGACGGGAAAATTATTCTGATTGATGAATTACTGACACCGGATTCGTCAAGATTTTGGCCACTGAGTGAATATCAAAAAGGAAAGACCCAAAACAGTTTTGATAAACAATATGTGCGCGATTATCTGCTCTCAGTTAATTTTAATAAAAAACCACCCGCACCTACTTTGCCTCAAGAAGTAATAATAAATACAAGCAAAAAATACCAAGAAGCATTGCTCAAAATTACCGGGGAAGTTATTTAAGGATGATTCCACTCGAAGTAAAGGTTAAAGAAAAATATTTGCAAATAAAATGGGATGATAGCTCAGAGACGACAATATCACTTACTAATTTAAGAAGATTTTGTCCGTGTGCTATTTGTACATCGCAAGATGAATCTCATCATCATGATTATATAAAAGTTTATTCCGATGAACAAATTACTCTAAAAAGTATTAACATTGTGGGCAATTATGCTGTTGGAGTTAGGTGGGCAGATAATCATAACACAGGCATTTACGATTTCAATTACTTGAAAAAAATATCCGACTTATAAAGGAAATTATAAACTCACATTATGGTTCTCCCAAATCAATTGACAATATTGAGAATAATTCTAACGCCGGTATTCCTTGTCCTTTTTCTAATTGGCGATCCGCTGACAATACAAATATCCTACGTGGTTTTTCTTATTGCTGCAATTACAGATTGGTACGACGGTTGGCTTGCGCGTAAATTCAATTATATAACAGAGTGGGGAAAGTTTATGGACCCGCTTGCCGATAAAATTTTAACATCAACAGCTTTTTTAGCTTTCGTAATTGTCGGCGTACTTCCACTTTGGATGGTTCTGCTTATAATAATCCGGGATTTTCTTATTACACTGATCCGAATCTACGCCGATTACAGAAAAGTCTCTTTTACAACAACCCGCACTGCGCAGCTCAAAACATTTTTGCAGATGTTTTTCCTCTATTTTTTACTTTTAATCTACACACTTAAGACTTTTGAAACGCTACAATCTTCTTATAAGGATCTATTTGATTTCCTGCTAAATCCAGTTGGGATTTATATTACAATGTTATTAATAACATTATTTACAGTTATAACTGGCATTACTTATATATTCAGTAATCGTTTTTTAATTAAAAAGCTGATTAAAGGTGAAAATTAATTTTTTAGAAAAACTTCTCGGTTCAGGATTCTATACCGGTTATATCCGGTTTGCATCCGGCACTTGGGGGAGTCTTGCTGCTCTGATGATTTATCTAATTCCGGGATTTGAAAATCCTTCGTTGATGATTTTTATGATCTCGCTATTCATTCTTATAGGAGTTCCGATTGCCGATAAATTTGAAGTGTTATATGGCAAAGATCCGAAAGAATGCACTATAGATGAAGTCGTTGGAATGTGGATTACTCTCCTTTTCCTCCCTAAAAAAATTTGGTGGATTCTTCTTGCATTTTTAATCTGGCGGGCGATGGATATTGTAAAACCATTCCCGGCCCGTAGATTGGAAAACATAAAAGGGGGATGGGGAATTATACTCGATGACATTATGGCAGCAATTTATTCTTTTATCTCTGTTCAATTAATAATTTACTTTTTCAACATTTTGGTTAAATAAAAAAATGAAAGCACACATTATCACTATTGGTGATGAAATATTGATAGGGCAAACACTTAATACCAATGCGGCATTCATTGGCGAAAAATTAACTAATTCACAAATTAATGTGAGTGCATCAAGCGTCGTTCCAGATGACGAAGAGATAATTATAAATGAATTCAAAAGGACTCTGGGACCAAATGATGTTGTAATAGTCACCGGCGGATTGGGACCAACACATGATGACGTTACAAGAAAATGTGTTGTAAATTTCTTCGGAACAGAACTGATTGAGAATGAAGACGTACTTTCCGACATAAAAAAGTTTTTTGAAGCAAGAGCAAGAAAATTAACGGATACAAATCGCGGGCAGGCGCTTGTACCTAAAATTGCTATACCGATACGTAACAGAAGGGGAACTGCACCGGGATATTGGATTGAGCAAAAAGGAAAAATATTTGTTTGCATGCCGGGTGTACCGTACGAAATGAAAAATATGATGGAAACTTTTGTGCTTCCAAAACTTAGTTCAATGTTGGAAAGAAAAAGTTATACAGCTACAACCAATTTACTTTCTACCGGAATTCCGGAATCCAATCTTTTTGATCGGCTTGGGGATCTAAATGAACTTCTAGCAGGCTCGAAGATGGCTTTTCTACCGAGTCAATACGGTGTTAAGATGCGCATTACCGCAGAATCTTCAAGCGAAGAAGACGCAAATAATAAATTGGATGAGATTGAACAGAAGATTCGCGCTAAGGTTGGAAGATATATTTATGGTAAGAATGATGACACGCTTGAGAGTGTGATCGCAAAATTATTGATTGACCGGGGACTTAAATTAGCAGTCGCTGAATCTTGCACCGGAGGTTTGATCAATAATCGCCTCACTAATATCAGCGGAAGCAGCCAATTTCTTGAGCGTGGAATTGTTGCATACAGTAATGCAGCTAAAGTTGAATTGCTTCACGTAGATGAAGACACACTTCAAAAATATGGCGCTGTAAGTATGGAAGTTGCCCGTCAACTTGCGGAAGGTGTAAAAGCAATTAGCGGTTCGGATATCGGTCTCTCCGTGACTGGTATTATGGGACCTACGGGAGGAACAGAGACCAAACCAGTTGGATTGGTTTATATTGGTATTTGCGATACCAGTATTTGCACCGCCTACGAATATCATTTTGGTGATGACAGGTTATTGAATAAAGACCGGACTTCCCAAGCAGCCCTTGAAATGCTGAGAAAAAATCTTCTCGGAATTTCATATGAAGATTAGATCATTCATTGCTCTTGAGATTCCGGATGATCCGCTTTTGGAAATTCTTAAAATAAGAAATGAGAAACTCGGCAAAATTGAAAACATCAGATGGGAAGAAAAAGAAAAATTACATCTCACATTAAAGTTTCTTGGCGATATTGATTCAGAAATGGTTGGTCAATATTCCAAATGCATGCAAAAGATCATTGATGCTTACGAAAGCTTGAATTTGAGTTTTAGTGAGTTTGGAGTTTTCAAAAGAAGAGATGAGTATAAAATTCTCTGGGCTGGATTGACTGAAAATAAGCGGCTTTTGGAATTAGTTGATGAGATAGACACTTCATTTGCTGATTTTGGAATTGAAAAGGAAAGAAAGAATTTTAAGTCTCATATAACATTATTAAGATTTCGCGGATACGAAGATTCCGAAAAAATAGTATCTTTGACACACGTAAAACTTCCTGTAATTGAATTTAAGGCAAACAAAATAACCCTTTTCGAAAGTAAATTATTACCGAGCGGATCGGTTTATAGATCACTAAAAAAATTTTATTTGAAAAACTAACGGAGGAAACATGGCTACAGATAAAGATGCCAGACTAAAGATTTTAGAAGATACCATTGCATCAATAGATAAAACTTACGGCAAAGGTACAATCATGAAATTGGGAGACGGCGTAATAAATGCTGTTGAATCAATTTCCACCGGATCGCTAACATTGGATTATGCATTAGGCATTGGCGGAGTTCCGCGCGGAAGAATAGTTGAGATATATGGGCCTGAATCATCCGGTAAAACTACGTTGTGTCTTCACATCATTGCCGAAGCTCAGAAAGCTGGCGGGCTTGCCGCTTTCATTGATGCCGAGCATGCAATGGATCTTAATTACGCTAAACGATTGAACGTTGATACGAAAAATCTTCTTTTGTCACAACCGGATTTTGGCGAACAAGCTCTTGAAATTGTTGATACACTTGTTCGAAGCAATGCCCTGGATATAATTGTTATTGATTCTGTTGCAGCCCTTGTACCCCGCTCCGAGATTGAAGGCGATATGGGTGATCCACAAATGGCATTGCAGGCAAGGTTGATGTCTCAAGCTCTTCGTAAATTGACCGGCGCAATTAGTAAATCCAAAACTTGCGTTATCTTTACAAATCAATTGAGAAGCAAAATTGGCGTTATGTTCGGAAACCCGGAAACAACCACCGGAGGAAACGCACTGAAATTTTATGCATCTGTGCGATTAGATATTAGAAGAGTCGGTGCTTTGAAAGACGGACAAAATGTTTTTGGTAATAGAACAAAAGTTAAGATTGTAAAAAGTAAAGTTGCCCCGCCGTTCAAAGAAGTTGAATTTGATATTCTATACAATGAAGGAATCAGCAAGGCAGGAGAAATTATTGATCTGGCAAGTGAGAAGAATCTTCTTAACAAAAGCGGTTCATGGTTTACATATAAAGAAAATCGATATCAAGGACGCGATCAATTAAAAGCTAAGATGCTGGAAGATCCCGAGCTATTTAGCTCATTAGAGAAAGATGTAAAAACTGCTCTTGGAATGATCAAGGAAGAACATTCCAAACCGGTAAAAGAGAAAGAAGAAACGGAAACTAAATCAAAGAAAAAGTAATAGATGATAATAACTGCCCTTCAGAGGAAGGGAAATAATGTCGTAATTATTTTTGATGATAGTGAGCCGGTAACAATCGATTACCGGACTGTGCTTGATAATGGACTCCGGAAAAATGATACGATAGACGAAAAGTTTTTTGAGCAGTTAATTTCCGAAAGCAGCTTTTTGAAAATAAAAGACACAGCATTTCGACTTCTTGGAAGAAGACATCATTCTACTTTGGAATTAAGAAATAAACTCGTTAAAAAAAAATATCAGAAAGCTATTATTGAAAAAGTATTAACAGATCTGACTGAAAAAAAATTACTGGATGATGAACAATTTGCTGTTGCCTATTTAGAGGAACGGTCGGTTAAAAAGAAAATCGGCATTAATAAATTAAAAGCCGAACTCTTCAAGAAGGGAATTGACCGAAAGATAATTGATAAAATCCTGCTGAATGTTGATTCTGATTTGAGTTACGAACAAGCATTTGAATTAGCCAAAAGGAAATGCCTGTTTCTTCAAAGGAAAGATTTAGACAAAGCAAAATTGAAATCAAAAATCTTTTTGTTTCTCAATTCACGTGGCTTTGAATCTGAACTAATCATGAAAGTCTTGAATGACTTAAATCTTGAGAACGAATAGTTGCCTATATTGTTTTCTGTTCAGCATTTACTATTTTTGAATACAAATTTAAAAGAAATTAATGAATAAGTTTACCGGAGTTGATTATTTCGATGTAGAAACACTTCTAGAAGAAGATGAAATAATGGTACGCAACTCCGTACGTGATTTTGTTGATGACCGGGTCATTCCAATAATCGAAAAACATTACAGCGAAGCAAAATTTCCATTTCATCTAGTTAAGGAACTTGGCAAACTTGGACTTTTCGGTATTACTCTTCCGCAAAAGTATGGTTGTGCTGAGATGAATAATGTTTCTTACGGCTTGGTTATGCAGGAATTAGAAAGAGGCGATAGCGGCATTCGGAGTTTTGTTTCAGTTCAAACATCATTAGTGATGTATCCTATCTTTACATTCGGAAGTGAAGAACAAAAAGATTTCTGGCTGCCGCAGCTTGCAAGCGGAGAAAAGATCGGCTGTTTTGGATTAACAGAGCCGGATTTTGGATCGAATCCCGGTGGAATGATTACACGTGCTGAGAAAGTTGACGGCGGTTACAAAATTAACGGCGCTAAAATGTGGATTACAAACGGAACTATTGCAGATGTTGCTGTTGTTTGGGGAAAGTTAGATGGAGAAGTGAGGGGATTTCTGATAGAGAAGGGAACGATAGGTTTTACTGCACCTGAAATGAAAGGAAAGCATTCTCTAAAAGCTTCTATAACTTCAGAACTAATATTTCAAGATGTTTTTATTCCGGAGAAAAATATTTTACCTGGCAGTAAAGGATTGAAATCACCATTGATGTGTTTAAATCAAGCCCGGTATGGAATTGCATGGGGAGTCGTCGGTTCAATGATGGCATGTTACGACTCGGCGTTAAATTACGCAAAGTCGCGCATTCAATTCAGCAAACCAATTGCAGCGTATCAGATGACGCAAGAAAAATTAGTCTATATGCTTACGGAAATAACAAAAGCGCAACTTCTAAATTTGCGATTAGGTCAATTGAAAGATAAAGGTCAAGTTAAGCATACACAAGTATCCATGGCCAAACGAAATAATTGCGAGAAAGCTTTAGAGATCGCTCGTATTGCGCGTGAGATTCACGGCGCTAACGGAATTTTAGATGAATATCCGATCATGAGGCATTCACAAAATTTAGAATCCGTTAAAACATATGAGGGAACTCATGAAATGCATACGTTGATAATCGGTGAAGATATAACGGGGTTTGCAGCGTTTGATTAAAAGTGAGACCACTTTTTGTGGTCTTTTTTGTATATAAAGAGAGGTTAAAATGGCTCAAAATAAAATTTATTTAGAAGGATTAACTTTTGATGATATTCTTCTTGTTCCGGCACGTTCATCTGTTCTTCCACGTCAGACAGATATAACTTCATTTTTAACTAGAGATATTAAATTGAACATTCCGTTTATCTCTGCGGCTATGGATACGGTTACAGAATCGCAAATGGCGATTGCTATGGCGGCTCAAGGCGGAATTGGAATTATTCATAAAAATATGTCAATAGATAAACAAGCCGATGAAGTGGATAAAGTAAAACGCTCCGAAAGCGGAATGATTGTTAACCCAATTACTCTTACTCCAGATAGAACAATAAAAGATGCGGAAGAACTGATGTCAAAGTATCATATATCGGGAATTCCAGTAATTGATGAAAAAGGTAAATTAGTTGGGATTCTTACAAACCGAGATCTAAGATTTGAAAGAACCGGAAGTAAACTTGTAAGTCAATTGATGACAAAAGAAAATTTAATTACCGCACCTCTTGGAACAACACTTCATGAAGCCGAAAAAATTCTACATCAATATAGAATTGAAAAACTGCCCGTCGTAGATAAAAAAGGAATTATTAAAGGATTGATTACTTATAAAGATATTATGAAGAAAAAAACTTTCCCCCATGCTTGTAAAGATGGACTTGGAAGATTAAGAGTTGGCGCCGGTGTCGGTGTTACTTCCGATACATTGAAAAGAGTCGAAGCATTGGTAGCTGCAAATGTAGATGTTATTGTTCTGGATACTGCGCATGGTCATTCAGAAGGTGTACTGAAAATGATTAAAGAGATTAGAAGAAAATTCAAACATACACAGTTAATAGCAGGTAATATAGTAACTAAAGAAGCGGCTCTTGAACTTGTTGCTTGCGGTGTCAATGCAGTTAAAGTTGGAATCGGCGCCGGTTCCATTTGTACTACTCGTATCATTGCAGGCGTAGGTGTTCCACAAATCAGTGCAGTTATCGAAGTAGCTAACGCATTAAAGGGGAAAAATATTCCAGTGATTTCCGACGGCGGAGTAAAACAAACCGGAGATGTAGCAAAGGCAATTGCTGCCGGAGCCGATACAGTTATGATGGGCGGTATGCTTGCAGGTGTTGATGAAACTCCTGGTGAAAAAGTTTTATTTGAAGGAAGAAGTTTTAAAGTTTACAGGGGAATGGGTTCACTTGGCGCAATGAAACAAGGAAGCAGTGACCGATATTTCCAAGATATAGAAGCTGATATAAAGAAGTTAGTACCGGAAGGCATAGAAGGACGCGTTCCATTTAAAGGATCTTTGTCCGATACAATTTATCAATTCATTGGTGGATTACGCGCAGCAATGGGTTATTGCGGCGCAAAAACAATTAAGGATCTTAAAACAAAATCCAAATTTGTCAAAATATCAAATGCCGGATTGCGCGAAAGCCATCCGCATGATGTTTTAATAACCGAGGAAGCTCCGAACTATCAGATGACTAAGAAAATTTAATTCAACGTCTTTAAATTGATTATAAGAGATTAAAAATTGAGCGGTCTAAAAGAATAATTACTCATAAATAAATTATACTCTATGTTCAAAGTACTCGTTATTGCTTATTATTATCCTCCACTCGGTTTAAGCGGGGTTCAGCGGACTCTGAAATTTACAAAGTACATGAGCCGTTACAATTGGGAACCGACTGTTATAACTACAGGTAATGTTGCCTATTTTGCACACGATTTTTCTTTGCTTAAAGAAGCTGAGGAAGCCGGCGTTAAAATCATTCGAACGGAAGCTTTTGATATTAATACAATTCTTGGCAAACAATATAATACTGTGAGTATGCCTAAAGAATTTATACGTAAAATTCTTTCGAGGATTAGTAAAGCGTTCTTTATCCCGGATAATAAAAATTCTTGGTCAAAGAAAGCTTATAAAGTAGCCAGAGAACTTTTACAGAAAGAAAAATTTGATATTATATTTGTTTCAGTTCCACCTTATTCGGGATTTGTAACAGCTTCTAAACTGAAAAAGGAATTTGGGATCCCTCTATTTGTAGACTACCGCGATTTGTGGTTCGGAAATCATTTCTCTTTTTATCCTTCGCCCTATCACCGTTACAAACACAAGAAGATGGAGTACAACGCATTACGAACTGCGGATAAAGTTGTTGCTATAAATCGTAAGATCAAAGAAAAAATTTTATTAACGTATCCATTTCTTTCTTTTAACGATGTGATGTTAATTCCTCATGGATTTGACCCGGCGGATTTTGAACCTTCGAAAGAAAAAATTGCTTCCACCCATAAAATGAAATTGACTTATGCAGGTATATTTTATGAAAATATAACCCCTGAATATTTTTTGAAGGCATTTAAAGAACTCTCTGTAGAAAGACCCGATATTGCAGCTAATATTGAATTGGAATTTATAGGACATCTTCGCAATGAAAACAAAAAACTAATTAAAGAACTTGGTATAAATGAATTTGTTAGAGATCATGGATATTTAGAACATAATGAAACGGTTAAGAAATTAAAAACAAGCGATATATTGTGGATGATGATTGGAAAAATTCACAACGCAGATACTATCTCTACTAGCAAACTTTATGAATATTTTGGTTCTCGTAAACCGATTCTTGGATGCGTGGTTGAAGGAACTGCTAAGTCTGCCATGCAAGAATACGGCGCTTCATTTATTACGGCTCCAGATGATATTAAAGAAATAAAAGAAACTATAATTAAAATACATGATCTATTTCAGAAAAAAATATTACCGGTTCCAAACGAGGAATTTGTTTCTAAGCATGATCGAATAACATTGACCCAGCAGTTGACAAAAGCATTCCAATTTTATTTGAAGGCAGAATAATGAAAATTGTGATAATTGGCTCCGGTGGAAGGGAACATGCCCTTGCGTTAAAAATTGCTGAATGTAATTCGACTGAAAAACTTTTTATCATCCATGGAAATCCGGGAACGCAGCATGTTGGAGAAAATATTCAGATTGACCAAGATGATCATGAAATGATAAGTAAGTTTTGTCTGGAGTGTTTAATTGATCTTGTTATTATAGGTCCGGAGAAACCTTTAATTGATGGGTTGGCTGATAAATTACGAGAAGATGGTATAAAAGTTTTCGGACCATCGAAGAAAGCTGCGCGGATTGAAGGGGAAAAATCATTCGCAAAAAATCTGATGAAGGAAGCAAAAATTCCAACCGCGTCTTTCGAAGTATTCGATAAAGATAATTATGACATTGCCATAAATTATTTAAATAAAAGCACTTATCCGGCAGTAATTAAAGCAGATGGTATCGCCGCCGGTAAAGGTGTTATGATTGCCGATACTTTTGAAGATGCAAAAGAAGCACTAAAAGAATGTTTTATTAATTGCTCGTTTGGTAGTGCCGGTGATAAAATTGTAATAGAAGAATTTATGACCGGGCATGAAGCCTCGATCTTTGCTATCACTGATGGAAATAATTTTATACTTTTACCGGCTGCGCAGGATCATAAAAGGGTTTATGATGGCGATAGAGGAAAAAATACTGGCGGAATGGGTGCGTATGCTCCAACTCCTTTCGTAACTAAGAATGACCTCGATTATGTTGCAAATAAAATAATCGAACCGACGCTTAGAGCATTACGCGAAAAGGGAATTCCCTTTATAGGATGCCTTTACTGCGGATTAATGATGACAGACTCGGGACCTAAAGTAGTAGAATTTAATTGCCGTTTTGGGGATCCGGAAACTCAAGTAATCCTTCCATTACTTGACGGAAATTTTGTTGAACTTCTGTACTCTGCCGCTTCCGGCAAAATTAACAAAGAATCAGTTTGGTATAATGGAGGAGCATCCGTTTGTGTAGTCGCCGCATCCGGTGGTTATCCCGACAAATTCGAAAAGGGTTTTATAATTACCGGTTTGGAAAATGATTTTCCAAATGCAAAAGTATATCATGCTGCTACAAAAGAAGTAAATACAAAAATCATTACGAACGGTGGAAGAGTATTGAGTGTTTCATCCTTTACAAAGAAGAACGACCTAATTGAAGCTAAAAGAATATCTTACGATGCTATTTCAAAAATAAATTTTGATGGTATGCATTACAGAAAAGATATTTCCGACAAAGCTTTGAAGTAATTTTTATATCGAAATATTCTTACTAACCAAGTTGACTTATTCGCAATTATCCATTCTAAATTCTCAATTAATTTATCCTGGTGGCCAGTTCATTTTTCGACCGCCCAATAAATGCATGTGAAGATGATAAACTTCCTGCCCGGCATCCGGACCGCAATTCAAAACCAATCGGAATCCAGTTTCACTCACTCCAAGTTCTTTAGCAATTTTATTCGCTGCATCGTATAATGCTCCGAGCAGGGCTGCATGCTTTTGCGGATCAATATCACGGGTGGTCTCGATTTCCGTTATCTTAGGAATTATAAGAACATGAACGGGTGCCTTAGGATTGATATCATTAAATGCCAGCACTTGATCATTTTCAAAAACAATTTGTGCAGGAATCTCTTTTCGTATAATCTTGGAAAAAATTGTCCCGCCATTTGCGGGATCCCGTTTTGCGGTGATTTCTCCCATAACTATTCCTTTTCTATTTCGTATTTCTTTAATTTATTATAAAGATGGCTTCGTTGAATTCCAAGTATATCGGCCGTTTTACTAATATTCCAACCGTTCGCATTAAGTTGTTTGATGATAAATGCTTTTTCCGCTTTTTCTTTGAATTCTTGGAAGCTGTTCGAAATATTAAGAAGATCATCAACGTTTGAATTGGAACTCTGTGTGAAGATTGATACATCTTTCTCGTTTATCTCAGATTTAGGAACCATTATAACAATGCGTTCAACAACATTTCGCAGTTCGCGAACATTTCCTTTCCACTGAAGAGTTTGAAGTGCTTTTAATGCGGCATCAGAATACCTTTTAGGTGAGAATTTATTTTTTTCACAAATAATTTTAGAGAAGTGCTCTACCAATAGAGGAATATCATCTTTCCGTTCTCTTAAAGGCGGAACATGAATCGGAATTACATTCAATCTATGAAAGAGATCTTCCCTAAAGTTTCCTTTCTTAATTTCTTCCTGTAAATCCTTATTTGTCGCTGAAATAATTCTAACATCGACTTCAATTTTGGAATTTCCACCAACTCGTTCAATTTTACCTTCTTCAATAGCCCGCAAAACTTTTGCCTGTGCCTGGAGGCTCATATCTCCGATTTCATCAAGAAAAAGATTCCCTCCGTTTGCTTGTTCGAATTTTCCTGTATGTTGTTTTATCGCGCCAGTGAAAGAACCTTTCTCATGTCCGAACAATTCTGACTCAATTAATTCATGGTGTATTGCGGCACAATTAACCTCAATTAAATCTTTATTAGCCCGGACGCTCAAACGATGAATCTCTTGTGCCACTAATTCTTTTCCGGTACCATTTTCACCGGTGATTAGAACTCTTGCATCTGTCTTTGCAACTCTTGAAATAGTTTCGTGAATGGTTTGTATCACTTCACTATTGCCTATTATTATCTCAGAACCTGAGAGTTCACTTTTTAATTTCTTGTTCTCTTTTACAAGGTTTGTTTGATCGACAGCATTCCGTACGCTTATTAATAGTTTGTCGCGATCAATTGGTTTTTCGAGAAAGTCGAATGCGCCTAGTTTAGTAGACTTAACAGCATTCTCAACGCTTGCATGCGCCGAAATCATAATAACTTTCAGTTCAATCTCTTTTTCATGAAGCCAGTTTAGAACTTCAAAACCGTTTTTGCCAGGCATTTGAATATCCAGAAGAAGAGTATCATAATTTCCGAATTCGATCTTCTGTAATCCTTTATAAGAATCGGTTGTGTAATCGACAAGATAATCTTCATACTCCAGAATCATCTTAATGCTTTCACAAATTTCTCTTTCGTCGTCAATAACTAAAATTGATTTCATGGGTAGATTCTAAAATTAAGTAGTTGATAAACCTTTAATGCTTCCGACGGCTTTGCGTCCGAATTGTTCCGGACCATTAAGGAAAATAGTTCACCAAGATGATTCGCAATTAAATCCCGTCTGTCATAACCGCCCTGAAGAAAAAATCCTTGTTCGAAATACTCGACAAAGATACCTAGAAATTCAGACAAATTAAAAATGGTTACATCGTATTTGAGGAATGCATTAGCAAAAAAGTGAGCCAGTTTGTCTTTATCACCAAAATCATTATTAGGGGAATCATAAAATAATTTCTTGGGAGTATTCTTCAATTTTTCATTAAATACTTTTTGCGGCGGAGAGGGAAGTGGAATTCTAATATGTGTGCCGATTAGCGGAAGTTTCATTTCAATTTTGTTATAAGGAATAAAAACAAAAGTAAGACAAAAAAAAGTTTCAGATTTGTCTCCGTCAAAAAACTTCAGCGCTTTTTCATAAATAAAATCAACAGATTCCAAATCATTGTGAGATTTAGAGAACTGCTTAAATTCGTCTGAGGCAATATATCTTGTTAAATAAAATAACCCGCCGTAGAAAGATTTATCATATTCAGACTGCGCTTTTATTGGTGAACTGATCATGACCATGAGTAATAGCAAGATCACAGATTTATTTTGAATGAATTTGCTCACCAAAATTTATGTTTGAATAACGCCGGGATTAAAACGGGGGATGTTAGGATTATTATTAGCGCATTCTATAGAATATGAAATGTACTCGCGTGTTTGAGCAGGGTCAATTATTTCATCAACCCATAAACGGGCTGCTGCATGAAGCGGATTGCTTGTTTCTTCATAAGATTGCATAATTTCATTTAGCAATTTTTCTTTCTGTGCTTTTGTAAATTCTTTACCGGTATTTTCCATTTGCTTCAGGCGTATATCAAGAAGAACTGAACTAGCTTGTGCACCTCCCATAACCGCAATTTTTGCATTTGGGAATGCAAAAATAAAACGGGGATCGTAAGCTTTTCCGCACATCGCATAATTACCGGCTCCAAAACTATTCCCAATAATTATTGTGATTTTTGGAACAACAGTATTAGCAACGGCATTCACCATTTTTGCGCCGTCCTTAATTATTCCGCCATGTTCAGCTTTGCTTCCAACCATAAATCCGGTTACATCTTGCAGAAAAACGAGTGGAATTTTTTTCTGGTTGCAGTTCATAATAAAACGTGTAGCTTTATCTGCACTATCGCTATAGATCACACCGCCAATCTGCATTTCACCTTTTTCTGTTTTTACGACACTACGTTGATTAGCAACGATTCCAACAGCCCATCCGTCTATCCGGGCATAAGCTGTAATTATACTTTTTCCGAAACCGGATTTATATTCGTCAATTTCTGAGTTATCAACTATCCGCGCGAGCAATTCGTAAGTGTCGTACGGTTTGGAACCATCCTCTGCAATTACACCATAGATATCTTTAGTCTCAAATTTTGGAGGAACTGAATCTGTGCGATTAAAACCGGCTTTATCATTATCTCCATATTTACTTACCAGGCTTCTGATCTGAGACAGACATTCATCATCATTTTTCATTATATAATCTGTTACACCGGAAATATTGGATTGCACACGAGCGCCGCCGAGAATTTCGTTTGCAACTTCTTCACCAATTGCGGCTTTAACTAAATGAGAACCGGCAAGAAAAACAGATCCTTCACCTTCTACAATTAATGCCTCATCGCTCATAATTGGAAGATAGGCACCTCCAGCAACACATGGACCCATAATTGCGGCAATCTGCGGAATTCCCATTGAGGACATGATCGCATTGTTGCGGAAGATTCTTCCAAAATGTTCCTTATCTGGAAAAATATCTTCTTGAAGTGGGAGGAATACTCCGGCACTATCAACGAGATAAATTATTGGCAAACGGTTTTCGATTGCGATTTCTTGTGCACGTAAATTTTTCTTTGCTGTAATTGGAAACCAAGCACCGGCTTTAACAGTTGCATCATTGGCTACAATTACAAAATTCTTTCCGTGAATTTTTCCAATTCCGAAAATTGTTCCGCTGCTTGGAGCGCCGCCGTATTCCTTATACATATCAAATGCCGCGAAAGTATTCAGCTCAAAAAATGTTGTTCCGGTATCTATTAATTTTTCAATACGCTCACGTGCGGTAAGTTTCCCTTTTTCATGCTGCTTATCGATTGCAACTTTTCCTCCGCCGAGTTTTATAGTATCTCTAACCGCGTTTATCTTTCTAATAAGATTTTTATGAAAATCTTCCCTTCGAAGAAAAGTTTCGCTCTGATTTAATTGAGTCCCGATTTGTGCCATAAGTAATTCGACTTAGTCCTTTAAAAGATTTCTTGCGATGACCATTCTCTGAACCTCAGATGTACCTTCGCCAATTGTTAAAAGTTTTACATCGCGGTAAAATTTTTCAACCGGATAATCTTTTGTGAAACCATATCCGCCGAATATTTGCACGGCTTCATTTGATGCACGAGTTGCAACTTCACTGGCAAAAAGTTTTGCTTTGGAGGCGATATCTAAAATATTTTTCTTTTCATCTTTCATTCTGGCAGCTTTAAAAGTCATTAGGCGAGCCGCCTCGATTTCACTTGCCATATCCGCCAGTTTGAATTGTATAGCTTGAAACTCAGACAAAGTCTTACCAAATTGTTTTCGTTCTTTAGAATAAGAGAGAGAGGCTTCAAGACAACCTTGCGCAAGTCCCACACTCAAAGCGGCAATAGAAATTCTTCCGCCTTCAAGAATTTGCATTGCTTGGATAAATCCTTCTCCTTCATTGCCGATCATATTTTCTTTTGGTACCCGGCAGTTTTCAAAAATTAATTGTGTCGTCTCACTTGCGCGCATTCCCAATTTATTTTCTTTCTTGCCAACAGAAAATCCTTCGGTTCCTTTTTCAACTATGAAAGCGGAGATACCCTTTTTATTCTTACTTTTATCGGTGACTGCAAGTACAACTGCTGTCTTACCAACACCCCCATGTGTGATAAATGCTTTTGTACCGTTCAATATAAAATAATTATCATCTTTAATTGCAGTTGTCTGCATCGCCGCGGCATCGCTGCCGCTTCCGGGTTCCGTTAATCCCCAGGCTCCAATAATTTTTCCGGAAGCAAGATCCGGCAAATACTTTTTCTTGAGTTCTTCATTTGCAAAAACATTAATATGATTAGTGCAAAGTCCATTATGAGCCGCAACCGAAAGCGCAACGGAAGGGTCAATTCTTGCCACTTCTTCAACAATCAGCGCATATTCAACATAACCAAGTCCCGAACCACCGTATTCTTCGGGAACAAGTATTCCGAGGAATCCTAGACCTCCTAACTGCTGCATCAATTCCATTGGAAAGTGCTGTGATTCGTCGTATTCCATGACGTGCGGTTTTAATTTTTCTTCAACAAAGTTTCTTATTGTTTCTTTTATTGCAAGCTGGTTTTCATCCAGCTCAATTATAAAATTAATTTCTGTATTAATTTCTGCCATGATAAACCTTATTGCTTTATGGTTGATTTGAAATTGTTAAATATTGATTCGGCAATTTGATATGGAGATGTTTCTCCTTCAACAACTTTTGCTAGGGAAGCTTCTAAACTTTCAGCCCGTTCATCTTTCCACAATTCATTTTTCATAAGATGTTCAACAATTTCTTTGATACGTACTTTGTAATTGGATTCGCGCTTCTCTTTAAGTAATCCGTTTTGTTCCAAATAGTTATGATGACGTTCTATTTCATCTGCGATTTCTTTTGTACCGTTATTTTCAGATGCGATCGCTTTGATAATATTCGGCAGCCAACTTTTTTCGGTATGATCACGAAGCATAAGAATTGTTTTAAGCGCCATCATTGCGCTTTCGGATCCCGGACGGTCGCTTTTATTCAATACGAAAAAATCGGCAATTTCCATCAAGCCGGCTTTCATTGCTTGAATGGAATCACCGGATTCCGGAACAAGAACTACAATAGTTGTATCTGCCGCTTTTGCAACATCAAGTTCTGATTGACCTACACCGACTGTTTCAAGAATTATGAAATCATATCCGGCAGCATCAAGAACATCGGCGGCATCAATTGTTTTTTTACTTAATCCTCCGAGACTTCCGCGTGTTGCCATACTCCGGATGAATACTCCTTCGTCGCTTCCGACTTCACTCATTCTAATGCGGTCTCCGAGTAGAGCACCGCCGGTAAAAGGACTTGTCGGATCAACCGCAATGATTCCGACTTTTTTATTTTGTTTTCGGAAATATTTTGTAAGCTGATTTGTGAGAGTAGATTTTCCAGCTCCGGGGGGACCGGTTATTCCTATCCTGTAAGCTCGTCCTATATTTTTGTGCAGTTCTTTAAGAATCTCTGTTGAAATAGAGTTTCCCGATTCAATAATACTTATTGCACGGGCAACAGCACGTTTATCGTTTAAAAATATTCTATCAATTAAATTATTTGATAACATGAAAGTATCTAAATGTATAATCTGTTTTGAGAAATATATTCTTTTACTTTTTGCGGAACAAGATAATCAATTGGCAAACCATTCTTCACACGGCTCCGGATTTCTGTAGAGGAAATATTAATGAGGGGAGTATCAAGTAAAATTGCCGAGTCGAAATATTTGTTATGCACAACCGGAATGCTATCAATTTCCCGTTTAAGTACAATGACCTTAGCAAGTTTAAAAATATCATCCGGACGATTCCATTTATCGAACACAATCAAATTATCGAAACCGATGATGAGTTCTATATCAGAATATTTTTTTCTTAACTCAACCAATGTATCATATGTATAAGAAACATCTCCTTTGCGGATTTCATAATCGCAAGTTTCAAATAAAGGAGAACTTTCAATAGCGAGATTGACCATATTCAAGCGATGTATATCTTCAGTCGGCGTTTGATCTGTCTTATGCGGAGAGATATGACACGGTACAAAAATAATTTTTTCTAAATTCCGTCGCTTGATAACATCGAAAGATGTTGTAAGGTGACCAATATGAATCGGGTCAAAAGAGCCGCCAAATACACCAACAGTTTTCATTTTATTTCAAGTGTGTTCGTTTTTAAAAGTGAACCGACAATCTGCCTATTCTTTTCGATTTCAAAAGCATAAAAGTCTTTAGAACCATCTTTCACGTTTTTAAATTGATTTTTGCTGAAAGCAAGCCTGATTGCATAGCGGCAATAAAGTTTTCTAATCTTTTCATCTATCCATCCTTTCCTAAATCTCAAATGGCTGCTGAGAATCTTTATATGCTCTTCCGGAATTAAACCATCATTGCTTTCTTCAAATAGTTCGCGTTCAACAATATATTTTTCATTTTTGATAGACAATCTAAAAACAAAAAAGAAAACGAGTGCTAAAAAAATCATAAAAATAAATCCATAAAAAAAAGTAGTTTCAAAACTGATTGTCGCATTCCACAAAAAATGGATTAACATTGCAAAACTCAGACCGGCAATTGGAAGAACTCTCTTTAATACAGGGGATGAAAATTTTGCAATTGCGAGAAAAGCGCCGAATGTTGCTGTAGAAATACAATGCATCACAGCAGAAAAGAGTGAGCGTACTAATACGAGGTAAATCCATGATGAGAAAGAATCTCCATAAGTTAAAAAGTAAATGAAGTTTTCCGTCATACCAAAACCGAGACCAATAGCTGCGCCGTAAACAATTCCGTCTGTGATGTTATCAAAATGTCTTGAATTTATTGAATAGAGGAGAAATAGACCTTTTGCAATCTCTTCGCTGAAAGGCGCAAAGAAAATTGTTTGAATCAACGATGATGATTTTGAAGACGCTCCGGCATCGCCGGTGACGGACAATAGAATCATGTTTCCGATAATACTTATTATTACGGCACCAAAAGCACCCCAAAGAAAATGGATAAAAAGAAAAGGGAATGGTTCACGGTCGTACTTATCCATCCACCAAATTAAGAGAAGATAAACCAACATTGGAATTAATGCAGCTAAAAGTGAAGCAAAAACCGGCATAGCTTCAAACTCTTTGATTAATAATCAAATTAACAGTTTCCTTGATTATAAAAGATTGGCTGTATATATTTTGACCCAATTTTTCCATGTTCTTCAAATGATAATAAAATATACGACTTTTTCTGACGGTATACATAATTTCCAACTTTCGGCACCCGTAAAGAAGCTCGGACTAGAAGAATTGTTCTTTGGAAATGTTGAAGTTGATTGTAAGATGGATAAATCACATCATCAGATTGTTCTCGATTGCGATTTGCTGGTTCATTAAAGAAATATTTGCGACAGATGCGCCGTTGAATTTGAAACTAATCTGACAAGTCATTTCCAGATTAGCTATCTTTTCACTCGGGAAACTGTGAAATCTGACGAATACAACGTAAAGTATCTTTCACCGGATCAAGAAAAGATCTACTTGAAAGAAGATATTTATGAATATGCCGAGCTTTCGATCCCTTTAAAACGTTTATGTAAAGACGATTGCAAAGGTTTATGCCCGCATTGCGGAAAAAACTTAAACGAAGAAACATGTAACTGTAAAGACGAAAAAACCCATGATGTATGGGAACCTTTAAAAAAATTAAAAGGTAATTTTAATAACTAATAAACAGGTAGTACGATGCCAAATCCGAAACGCAAGATGTCTAAAACAAGAAGAGATAAGCGAAGAACACACTATAAAGCGACTGTTCCTTCCTTGAGCCGCTGCTCTAACTGTGGTGAAATTAAATTGAGCCATAGAGCTTGTCCGAACTGCGGCTATTATGCCGGCAGATCTATGTTCGTTCCAGAGTCGTAACATTCTTTCTCTTAGATGACAGAAAAAAAATTAGAAAAATGCAGAATTGCAGTTGATGCTATGGGGGGCGACTATGCCCCTAAGCATGAACTTCTCGGTGCTTTCGATGCATTGCAGGAAGATTCGAATTTTGAATTAATTCTTGTCGGTAATAAAGAGAAAATCTTAAAGACTGCGCGTGAAGAAAAAATTGATCTTGACGAAAAATTGATTTATCACACATCTCAAATTGTTGAAATGCATGATAAACCGACCGAGGCAATTAAATCGAAACGCGATTCTTCTCTTGTTGTTGGCGCCAGATTGGTTCAAGAGAAAAAAGCGGATGCATTCGTAAGTGCCGGTAATACCGGTGCTGTTGCAGCTGTTTCTACTTTATTAATCGGCCGTTTAAAAAATATTGAAAGACCAACGATCGGAAGTTTTATACCGAGCGAGAGCAACGCAACTTATCTTTTTGATGTAGGCGCTTTTGTGGATGTTAAACCGCAGCATTTGTTTCAGTATGCGGTCTTAGCAAAAATATTTGTAAGCGAATTACATGGAATTGAAAATCCGACAATTGCTTTACTGAATGTCGGTGAAGAAGATGAAAAAGGAAATAAGCAGGTTAAAGAAACTGCGGAATTGATGAGAAATTCAGATCTGAATTTTATAGGAAATGTTGAAGGAAGAGATATTCTAAAAGGAAAAAGCAATATTGTAATTTGTGACGGCTTTGTAGGAAACATCCTATTAAAATTCGGCGAAAGCGTTCCTGGATTTATGAAGTATTTATTAAAAAAGCATTCCGAAACAAGTTTCTTTGAAAAAATAAAAATCGGTTTGTTCAAGAGCACTCTTAGACAAGCACTCAGTCCTTTGAATCCTGATCTTTACGGAGGAGTTCCGCTTCTCGGAATAAACGGAATTAGTATAATCGGTCACGGTTCAAGTTCTCCATTAGCAATTAAGAATATGATTCTCCGTGCAAAAGAAATGTATGATAAAAATTTAATTCAAAAATTTGAGAAAGCGTTAGAAAATTATGCAAGCAAAAATTAAAAAATTACGGAATGCTTCAATCACGGCTGTTGGAATGTACGCTCCGGAAAAAATCCTTGATAATAAATATTTCGAGAGTATTGTTGAAACAAACGACGAATGGATAACATCCCGAACCGGAATTCGTGAAAGACGAATGATGGAAAACGGAGCTACAAGCGATATGGCTGCCATGGCATGTGAAGATCTTTTCAAAACAACAAATGTAAAACCGGAAGAGATCGATGTTATAATTGTAGCTACAGTTACACCGGATATGTCCTTTCCAGCAACTGCTTGTTTGGTACAGGAAAAGATCGGCGCGAAGAACGCATGGGGATTTGATCTCTCAGCAGCTTGTTCCGGATTTCTATTTGCACTTCAAACCGGGGCAAGTTTAATTGAAAGCGGTTCATATAAAAAAGTTTTAGTTATCGGTTCCGATAAAATGAGCGCGATAACAGATTACACCGACCGCAATACATGTATTCTATTCGGCGATGCCGCTTCAGTAGTTTTGCTTGAGCCCTCGGAAGATTTAAACTTCGGCATAAAAGATTCGCTGTTATATGTTGATGGTTCCGGTAAGAATGCTCTTAATATGAAAGCTGGTGGAAGTGCTCTCCCGGCATCTCACGAAACTGTCGATCAAAAATTACATTACATCTACCAAGACGGTAAAGCGGTTTTTAAAGTAGCGGTTAAAGGAATGGCGGATATTTCTTTTGAGATTATGGAGCGGAACGATTTAAAATCAGAAGACGTTTCTTACCTGGTTCCTCACCAGGCTAATTTAAGAATAATTGATGCAACGGCTCAGAGGATGGGAATTCCGAAAGATAAAGTTATGATCAACATTGATCGATACGGAAATACTACCGCTGCTACAATTCCTCTTTGTTTAACAGAATATTATAGGGACGGAAAAGTTAAAAAGGGTGATAATCTAATTCTTTCGGCATTTGGTGCTGGTTATACCTGGGGTGCTATCTATTTAACCTGGGCAATTGATTAATGGGTAAGAGGGCATTCATATTTCCAGGTCAAGGTTCGCAGTATGTCGGAATGGCAAAAGACCTTTTTGAAAATTCTGTTGAAGCGAAAGAAATGATTCGCACAGCAGAAGAAGCAATAGGTCTTACAATTTCTCATACTATGTTCAACGGTCCGGAAGACACTCTTAAACAAACCGATGTAACGCAACCGGCAATTTTTATTCATAGCGTAATACTTGGAAGTGTAATTAGAACATTGGAACCCGACATGGTTGCGGGTCATTCTCTTGGTGAATACTCCGCGCTTGTTTCCGCTAAGGCAATTCAATACTATGATGCTGTTCAGCTTGTCGGCTTGCGCGGAAGTGCGATGCTTCAGGCTGGAATTGATGAGAAGGGAACGATGGCTGCAATTGTTGGTTTAGATTCCGATCTTCTTGAGGAAATTTGTGCCGAAGCTTCTTCAAAAGGAATTGTTCAATGCGCTAATTTTAATTCGCCGGGACAAATTGTAATTTCCGGCTCGGTTGAAGGTGTTAATGCCGCAATGAAGATCGCAAAAGCAAAAGGAGCTAAGCTTGTAAAGGAATTAGTTGTAAGCGGAGCTTTTCATTCACCTTTGATGGCAAGCGCAAAAGAGAAATTAAAATTGAAATTGGATACAACTCCTTTTTATGATGCAAAAATTCCGGTTTACGCAAACGTAACCGCAAAACCGGTTCATCAAAAGGAGGAAATAAAAAATTTGCTTTACCGGCAGCTTGATAGTCCGGTAAGATGGGAAGAAACAATTGTTAATATGATTAATGACGGCGCAGATGAATTTTATGAAATTGGTCCCGGTAAAGTTTTGCAAGGACTAGTTAAAAGAATTAATCCGGATGTAAAAGTTTTCGGGATCGACAAATATTCTGATGTAGAAAGGTATTTATAATGGAGCAAAAATTTGAGAAGAAAATTAACGGGATGTATATAGATCCTGTTATCTTTACTAAACCGTTCGTAAAAGCTTGCGATGTTTGCATCTGCAGCGGAGAGTGCTGTTACTACGGCGTTTATACTGATAAATCCGAACACGAAATAATTATGTCTGTAAAAGATAAAATTATTTCGCATATGGATGACTCGCAAATTAAGGAGCCGGAAAAATGGTTTGAAGCTCCGGAACCCGATAACGATTTTCCATCGGGTGTTGCAGTCGGTACCGAAGTTTACAACGGCAAATGTGTTTTTTTAGATAAACAAGGTTTTTGCACACTTCAAAAGATGGCAATGGTAGAGGGTGAATACAAGTGGAAATATAAACCCCTATATTGTATATTATTCCCGCTTGTAATTTTTGAAGGCGTCTTAACATTTGATGATGAGCATTTAGATAGAATGCATTATTGCAGCGTTCCGAAGAATCAAGTCTCTACAATTTTTGATTGCACAAAGAATGAATTAAAACATCTTTTAGGCGATGAAGGATTTGAAGAACTACTTAAATACAGAGAAGAATATCTGAACAGACAAAAAACAGAAGAGACGGAAATTGAAGCTGCTTAATAAAAGAGCAATTGTAACCGGCGGTACGCGCGGTATCGGTAAAGCAATAGTTAAAGAGCTTGTCGCGAATGGTTGTAATGTGGTTTTTACTTATTTCAGCTCGGATGAATCGGCACTCGCGATTGAAAATGAGTTGTCGAACGAATCAGTAAAAATATTTGGATTCAAGGCAGATGCTTCTTCCTTTGCAGCGGCAGAAGAAACAGTTAAATTCGCGCTTGAAAAACTCGGCGGTATCGATATTCTTGTTAATAATGCCGGCATTACTAAAGATACTTTGATGCTTAGAATGACAGAAAAGGATTTTGATCTTGTGATCAATTCGAACTTGAAAAGTGTATTTAATTATACCAAAGCAATTTTGAAACCGATGATCTCACAACGCTTCGGGAAAATTGTAAATATAAGTTCTGTAGTAGGAATAGTCGGAAATCCCGGACAGGCAAATTACGTTGCCTCGAAAGCAGGTGTAATAGGATTGACAAAATCGAACGCTAAAGAATTGGCATCGAGAAATATTAATGTAAACGCGGTTGCACCGGGATTTATAGAAACCGATATGACGGGTAAAATGAACGATCAGCAGAAAGAAGCAATATTATCTAATGTTCCGATTAAACGTCTAGGCAAACCGGAAGATGTCGCAAAAACAGTATTGTTCTTATGCAGCAGTGATTCAGATTATATCACTGGGCAAGTCTTAACGGTTGACGGCGGAATGGTAATGTAGTTTTTTGTAATTCAATTTTTATTAAAAAAATAAATCAATTAATCAAATATCATTTCAATCACAAAGAGGAGCAGAAATGGACGTTGAAGCAAAAGTAAAAGAAATCGTTATGGATAAACTTGGTGTGGAAGAATCACAAATTACACCAGCAGCTTCATTCACAAACGATCTCGGTGCAGACTCACTTGACATCGTTGAATTAGTTATGGGTTTTGAGTCGGCTTTTGATATTTCCATTCCAGATGAAGACGCCGAAAAAATCTCTACTGTTGGCGATGCAACTAAATACTTGAAGGAAAAATTAGGCAAATAAAATTACGGTAACGAGGATGTCTCAAAAGTAATCTGTTTTGAAAATAACGGCTCATTACAAAATATTATGCGCCGGCAGGATTAAAACAGATCATTTTAAGAAATTTGGAGAATTACTTTTGAGACCGCCTTTGTTATAAATTCAACTCCTTCAAAAAAATAAATAAGGAATAGTGATGAGTAAAAGAAGAGTAGTGGTAACCGGCATCGGCGCATTAACTCCGATTGGTAACAACGTCCAGGAATTCTGGGAAGGTTTATCAACCGGCAGAAACGGCGTATGTCAAATTACAAAGTTCGATCCATCTTCTTTTAATACTCATTTTGCTTGCGAGCTTAAAAATTTTGATCCACTCAACTATATCGACAAAAAAGAACTCCGCCGTATGGATCCGTTTACTCACTACGCTTTAGCAACCGCAACAATGGCAATGGAAGATTCCAAACTTGATCTTTCTAAAATCAATTTGGAAAGAATAGGCGTTGTTTTCGGAAGCGGTATCGGCGGTATGGTAACATGGGAAGAAGAACATACAAATTATATGAACGGCGGCGCGAAAAGGATCAGCCCTTTCTTCGTACCTAAAATGATTCCGGATATTGCCGCGGGACAGATTTCAATTCGCTTTGGTTTAAAAGGACCGAACTATGCAACAGTATCGGCATGCGCAACTTCATCGCACGCGATTGCTGATGCATTCATTTTGATCGAACGCGGTTCGGCAGATCTTATGGTAACCGGCGGATCGGAAGCATCAATCACACCGATGGCAATCGGCGGATTTAATTCCGCGAGGGCGCTTTCAACCTGGAATGATAGATACATGGAAGCATCAAGACCTTTTGATAAAGACAGAAACGGTTTTGTAATGGGAGAAGGTTCGGGTACTCTTGTACTGGAGGAATTAGAACACGCGGTAAAACGAGGAGCGAATATTTACGGTGAAATCGTCGGAGTCGGTTTGACAGGCGATGCTTATCACGTTACAGCTCCACCGCCGGGAGGCGAAGGCGCGGTTCGTTCCATGCGTGAAGCTTTACGCGACGGAGGGATTCAGCCGAATCAAGTTGATTATATAAACGCTCACGGTACTTCTACAGAATTAAATGATCAGAATGAAACTCAAGCTATAAAAACGGTCTTCGGGGAACACTCGTATAAACTTGCCGTCAGTTCTACAAAATCGATGACGGGACATTTACTCGGAGCCGCCGGTGCGGTTGAAGCGATAGCTACTATTCTTGCAATAAAAAACTCTCTTATTCCTCCAACAATTAATCATGATGCGGCTGAACCCGAAATGGATCTGAATTACACACCGAAAGTTGCGGTGAAGAAAGAGATCAATTACGCTATAAGTAATACATTCGGATTCGGCGGACATAATGCGTCTTTACTTTTCAAAAAGTTTGTAGGATGATTTTTGTCTATTCTTGATAGAATAAAGTTTTTTTACAAAAGAGATTTCTCAACTGAAAATTATTTCAAAAAAGAATTACAGAAAAAATTATCAGATCTTCAAAGAACTCTTCACATATCTATAAAAAATCCAAAATTTTATATTAAAGCATTAACACACAGTTCATTCCTCGATCTTCATCCGGAATTTCAGAAATCGAATGAACGGCTGGAATATCTAGGCGATTCGGTTCTAAGTTTGGTTATTGGGAAATATCTTTTTGAGAAATATCCCTACGAAGAAGAAGGATTCTTAACAAAGTCGCGCTCGCTGTTAGTTAACCGGGAGAGTCTTGCATCTGCAGCCGATTCAATAGGACTTCAAAATTATATTCTTTACAATCAGAGATATTTAAAAGATACGGTTGAAGGAATTCAATCGATACTCGCGGACGCACTCGAAGCAATTATCGGCGCAATCTATCTAGACCACGGACTTGCGAGCGCAGAAAAATTTATAATTAACCAGCTTGTAAAACCATTGGAAGAAGGAGATTCATTTCTGATGGATACAAATTACAAGGGACAGTTATTAGAATTTACGCATGCGCATAAAATGGCATCTCCGCATTATATTGTGACCGCGGAGGAAGGACCGGCTCATAATAAAGAATTTACAATCCAGGTTTTTGTAGGAGAAGAATTAATGGGGACGGGTTTAGGCAAAAATAAAAAAACCGCAGAGCAAATGGCATCACAAACAGCACTCCAGAAGTTGAATCAAACTTAGTAAATTTTGAAATTGTGAACACACCGGAAATATCTGATAAGTTAAATGTTTTATACGATGAATTTATTATATGTCGTGAAACGAAAGACGAAAAACGAGAAAAATGAAACGGGAAACGAAAGATCAAAAACGGAAAATGACAATTTATAGTCAAACGAAGCCCGTCTTACTATTAAAAATGCCCGTCAGTGATTAAGTATTGCTCCCCAGTCTTTTAAAAATGAGAGTTTCATTTTAAAAAATGCCGGTTGCGACTGACAAAATGTCAAAAATATTTTAAAAAATGCCCGTCGAAGTTTAAAAAATGAGAGTATCAGTTTAAAAAATGCCCGCTGCGGTGTGACGAAAATCAAAATGAGTTTGCCAAATGCCGGTTGAGTTTTAAAAAATGACGACTGCAATTTAAAAAATACCGGTTGCAAAGTGATCAAAATCAAAATGAGTTTAAAAAATGCCCGTTGAACTTTAAAAAATGGAGAATGTTGATTAAAAAACACCCCTGCTTCTGACAAAATTGCCGAAATGAAGGGAAGAGAGGTGCAAGAGGTTAGGTTCAAGAAGCGAGAATCTGATACTTGACGCTGGTAGTTTGTATTGAACTGATCGCGCTGTCCGGTGACCGCTGAAAGCTGAGAAATTGAAGTAAAAACCGAATACTACCGCAACCAGAAAACTGACCACTAGTAACTGACAACCCAAAACTATCCACAGATAACCAATAACTGACTGCCAACAACTGATAGCTGACCGCTGATAGCTGATAGCTGAATGCTAATTCCAAAAAATAATTAAAAATAAACTTGCGCAATCAAATAGTTGCACTTATATTTGCAACCAGATAATTGCAGAATCAAAATAATATGAAAACAAGACGAGATGCATTTCAGGCAATAGCCGACCCTACGCGAAGGACAATTTTGTTATTGATTGCCGCACGGACAATGACACCGAATGCAATTGCAGAAGAATTTCACACAAGCAGACAAGCGGTTTCAAAACATATTCAAATTCTTACAGAATGTGAATTGGTAAAGCAGGAACAAAAAGGAAGAGAAATATACTATCGCATTAATGTAAATAAGATAAACGAGATTGATGAATGGGTTGAGAAATTAAAAAAGATTTTTGAAACCCAGTTCACTCAACTTGATAAAGTATTATTAAAACTAAAGAAAGGGAAAAAATGTTGAACGAAGATAAATCCAACAAGGCGGGGGAAAATAAATTGCAATTTGATTTTACCGTTGACAAGGGAGCAAAAACGGTATTAATAACAAGAGAATTTGACGCCGGTCTTTCTCTGGTATGGGATGCTTTTACAAAACCGGAAATTCTCGACCAGTGGGTTGCACCTAAACCGTGGACGTCGAAGACAAAATATATGGACTTCAAAGTGGGCGGACGAAGATTTTATGCTATGGTAAGTCCGGAAGGAAATGAGCGCTGGGCGATTCAGAAATACACTTCAATTAGTCCAAAAACCAATTTCAAAATGTATAATACTTTTGCGGACAAAGATGAAAATCCCGAATTAACGAGTTCTGATTGGGATTACACTTTTAGCGAACAGAACGGAAGGACAACAGTGCGTATTACTATTTATAATGAATCTCTTGCCCGTATGGAGAAGATGATTGAAATGGGCTTTAAAGAAGGATTCACTATGAGCATGACCAACCTTGAAAATCTGTTGGCGGCTTTATCCAAAAAATAATTGGATAATAAAATAGTAACAAACCTGCCTGCCAGCCGCAGGCAGGTTTTACTTCAAAGAAATGGAATAAGAATGAACGTAAAAGGACAAATAAAAGAATATATTGCAAGTCAACCCGAACCAAAACGGAGCGACATGCAAGAGTTGCACCGCATCATCCTGGAATTAAAACCGGCATCTAAATTATGGTTCCTTGATGGTAAAGACAGCGAAAATAAAACTGTTTCTAATCCTAATATAGGATATGGACTTCAAACCATAAAATATGCCGATGGAAAAACAAGGGAGTTTTATCAAATTGGTATCAGTGCAAACAAAACCGGAATCTCTGTCTATATCCTGGGTATCACTGATAAGAAATACTTAGCCAAAACGTATGGAAAAAAAATAGGCAAGGCGCGCGTGACCGGTTACTGCATTAAGTTCAAGACTCTAAAAGAGATAAACATTAAAATACTTGAATCGGCAATACGATACGGGTTTGAGGCGGGAGGCGAGAAGCTTGCAGCTAGAAACTAGATACTTGATACTGGATTCTTGTTGCTGGAAGTTTGTATTGAGCCCATCTCTGTCTGCTGACGGCTGAATGCTAAATGCTGAAAGCTGATAGCTGAATCCACTCCGCTGTCATTATGTGCGAGTTTACGAGCGAAAGAAAATCTCTTCTAATACTAACGTGAAGCGTGAAAAGTGAAACGGAAGTTTTCGTTTCTCGACTCCTATGCTTATTTGTCAAACGTTTACCGTCTTCCGTTTCTCGTTTTTCATTTCACGTCCCCATTCTTTCCGCTTGATTCCCTCACAAGTTAAAATTAAATTGTTTCCGGATTTCAAAGGCTTATAGAAAAACACTTCCCAGCGGCGGGGATAAAATTGAAAAGAATTAACTCTTATAGATTTCTTTTTCTGATCAAACACACTGCGGTTAACGGCTTCAGTATATAAATATTAGAATATATTTAAAAAAGAACATAGAAATGTAATTGTGCGCATATCTATGTTCTGTAAATAAATAACCCATTCAGCATAAGTAATAGTTAGGCAAATATTTGAGGTGATATATGTATTTGACTGAATTTCAAAAAGAATTAGTTAAGGCGATTATTGATAAAAAAATTAATGACATTGAATCATTTTTCCACAACTTTTGTGAACTGACTGAGTCAAGAAATCAAGGTGCGATACATATGTCTGACTTTGGGACTGTTCAAAACAATTCTAAAATCTATATCGCCAAAGATGAAGATTCTGCTTTACTAAAGACAAAAGAATTTATTACTCTCTGGATTGCGTTAGAAAGAGTTGACTTAATTTTCTCAATAAAAAGTCCAAATAAAAAATACAATACACCAATATTTAAGAAAAACAATAGTCCTTTCAGCGAACTATCATCTATATCAAAAGATTATTTTACAACAGAAATTGTCTATACGCCAGCACTTAATAAATTTTACGAACGAAATTATTTGACAAATATGGAATATGAGCAAAATCAAGAAAGACTTGATAGAAAAGAATCACAAAAATTAACAAGAAAGATTGCGTATATCTCAATTTCGATAACAATTGTGGTTTCAATTCTTACTGCTATTTTCAATTATTTAACCTACTCAACTGACAGAAATGTTAAAATAACAAACAAAGAGGCATTCAAAGATACTATTGCTGTTAAAATTGTTACAAAACCTGATTCATTGAAATTAGAAAAAGATATAAATAAATAATTTGCCTAACACGCAACTCAAAGCGACTGCGTCTTCGACGCAGTCATTTGATGTGGTTATTGGGTTTAGTTTTTCAGAGTAGGTTTGTTGTTAAAGGTTGATTTATAAAACGTAGTTGCCAAGAGCGTCATTGTAGTTATGGGCGGCGCTTTAGTTGCAACGCCGTTAGCTATCTAAAAAAATGATATTATCTCAACAAAATATTTTTATTCAGTTAGACAGACATTTATGCGCAGAGTATGAAGATCGTGAATTAATGTGTCTTGATGATTATAAGATAGATGATACACTGGCATTTTCCTTTTATCACAGGATTATAGATAAAAAGATTAGAATAAATAGTTTCAACAGTGTCGACATGATATTTGACATTCAATTTATTAGCCAAGACATTAAATTCTTGACGGGTCTCTTATTTCTTCTTCGTCCATTTATAAACATTCCATCTGAGGAGGGAGGAACATATTTCCAGAATAGATATGATGCTAGATATTTACCACTCGCAAGTCTTGCGCATCAAAATGTTTACAATTTCTGGGATAGAATTGGAGATTTGTTATACTTCTTTTTTGACACTGGACTCGAAGAGAGAAAAGTTTATTTCGCAACAGTTATGAGCCATTTCCCAAATCAGTATCGGTCAAGTGAATATTTCATAAAGCTAAATGACTTATATGAACAAAAAATTAAATCATTGATTACCGCTAGAACTCAGATTGTCCATTATAAACAAATTGAGACAAAACATTATCTAGGCTGATTACCGCTAGAACTCAGATTGTCCATTATAAACAAATTGAGACAAAACATTATCTAGGCACTTTCCAAAATTATAATAATCAACAAATAAAAGAAGATTTGGAAAAAGAAAAGAAAGGTTATCCTGAATATTTTAAAAATCATTTAGAATATTGTAATACTGGTTTTAAATACGCTTTAAAATTGATAAATGAATTGCCAGATAAAACTGAATGATAGCTAACAAGTTCTTCAAGACCGACCGCTTTAAACATTGCGGCATTTTTATAATTATAAAAATATGTATGCAAAATATGGTTGTTCTATAAAGTAGTTTGTTCAAAGAAACATTTTTATAAATTAAAAAGTGATTGCAACTATTTTACATTCTTTTTCAAGGTTGCACCGAAAATGTCGAATAAATCGGTTAGCGACAACGTTGTTCGGTTTTATTTAATTTATAATATGAGGTGCGTATAATATGGAACTACCAAATGATCAGGATAAAATCCTTGAGTTATTTAAGCAGGGACCTGATATTCTTGAAAATGCCTTAGCTGGTTTGAGCGACAAAGCGTTAGATTATGTTCCATCGAAAGGCGGGTGGTCTATACGTCAGATTGTTCATCATATTGTTGATGGAGATGATCTATGGAAAATATGCATCAAAATTGCATTGGGTAATGAAGAAGCTGAATTCACTCTCAATTGGTACATTGCGTTTCCGCAGATAGAGTGGGCAAAACAGTGGAGTTATGAAAAACGATCAATCGATGTATCATTAGCCCTATTCAGAGCAATTAGAGATCATATACTTCAATTGTTAGAATATGCACCTGATGGATGGACCAAATCTGTCCAATTTCGAAATCCCAATGGAGAAATAGAAGTAGTACCGGTAGGTGTTGTAATTAAAATGCAGGCTGATCATGTTGTTCATCATGTTAAGCGAATCTCAGCAATTCGTCAAGAGATTTCCAACACGTAATCCGCAACTCGAAACGAATGACCCGCAGAGTGGGGTAAACTCTCTTCGAAGCGGTATTGTTGAGTCGCATTAGTGTTTAGCTTTGGGGCGTAAGATAGTAGAACGAAAAATTAGTATTGAAGAAAGATTTATTAAGTAAAAGGATAGTGAGTTAATAATAAATATTATCTCACGCCCTTAACAAAATTTGTTTGTTGTTAAAGTTCAATTATAAAACGAGAATAAATTTAAAACAAAAAGGTAGTTGCCAAAAGCGTAATTGTAGTTTCTCAAAAAAAAACTGCGGGGAAAGCTGATTGACGGGATAAACACTACACCTTTAGGTTTCCCAAACTTGCATGATAAATTGTTTTAGACTCTATAGAAAAAGATTGAATCAAATTAATATAGAAGAGATACTTATGAAAGCAGTTATATGCACAAAATACGGTCCGCCTGAGGTCCTTCAGTTTATAGAAATTGAAAAACCTTTTCTTAAAAAGAATGAAGTACTGATAAAAGTAAATGCTACAACAGTACACATCGGGGATACTAAGGTTCGGCGTTTAGAACCAGGTTTAGGTCCAATCAGAGATTTCTTTTTCAAGCTATTGATGCGATTTATGATCGGTTTCAACGGACCCAGAAAAAAAATACTTGGAATGGAACTGGCAGGAGAAATAGAGGCAGTTGGTAAAGATGTTACCTTGTTTAAAATAGGCGATCCGGTTTTTGCATCTACCGAATTTGAATTTGGCACTTACGTCCAGTACCGCTGTATGCCTGAAAATGGTATCCTTGCAATAAAGCCAACCAATATGACCTACGAGGAAGCGGCCCCGCTTTCTAATGGCGGATTAACCGCCTTGATAAATCTTAGAAAAGGAAATATTCAGAAGGGTCAAAAGGTTTTAATTTATGGAGCTTCCGGCAGTGTTGGTACTTATGCAATACAACTTGCCAAGCACTTTGGGGCAGAAGTTACGGGAGTATGCAGCACGGCAAATTTGGAAATGGTAAAATCTCTTGGAGCCGATAAACTTATTGATTACACTAAAGAAGATTTTACACAAAGCAATAATACTTTTGACGTTATTTTTGATGCGGTGGGGAAGATTGCATCTTCAAAACGAAAAAAATCTTTGACCAAGTCGGGAATTTATATAAGCGCTCTTGCCTTGTCAGGCAACATAAAGTTGAAGGTTGAAGACCTGATCTTTCTCAAAGAACTCTGCGAGGCAGGAAAGTTGAGATCAGTAATAGACAAATGTTACCCGATGGAACAAATAGTAGAAGCCCATAGATACGTTGACAAAGGACATAAAAAAGGTAATGTAGTCATAACTATCAGTCATAACGATAAAACCTGATAATTTTTCAAGTTGACTTTATATAAGCCAGTGGTTGGTAATTTCGGCGAAGAAAAAGAATGATTGATAAAACTTGCGTCAATCTTTCGTCAAGTGGTAATCTAAGCTTGCTTTCCTTGTTAATCGGTCGGAAGAGTACACTGCCCAATATGGCGTTATTAAAAAAATATTATTAAAATGCATTTGTATTTTCTAAAGAACAACTACAAATAAAAGCAGAAAGGACATTTATATCATGTCAACAAATAAAGTTTCACTTCATCGTGTACTACGTGCGGCCCCTGAAAAAGTTTATCGTGCATTCTTGGATGCCGAAGCAGTGTGCAAATGGTTTCCGCCAAACGGATTTACTTGTAACGTCCATCATCTTGATGCTAAAATTGGAGGAACTTATAAAATGTCCTTCACCAATTTCAGTACGGGTAAAAGTGATTCATTCGGCGGAAAATATATTGACCTCGTTCCAAATGAACTTTTAGCAATGACGGACGAATTTGACGATCCGAATTTACCCGGTACAATGAAGACAACAGTTTCATTGAAGAAAGTATTTTGCGGAACCGAAATAAATATAGTTCAAGAAGGGATACCGGATTCAATTCCTGTAGAAGCTTGCTATCTCGGCTGGCAAGATTCGTTAATACTGTTAGCAAAACTTGTGGAAGCAGAGATTAATGATTAGTATTTCAATCGTTCGATTCAGTTCTTTAAATTAATTTACCCCGTTAAGAAGGCGGGAGAATTAAAACTAAAGTTGTGCCTGAATACCATTTATTACTTCAGCAATTCGGTAACAGCACGGGAGCAATCTAAAATTTATTTGCGCTGAAAATTCCAAAGGGATGCTGAATTTTGGAAATCAATTATCAAAAAATCAAAATCAATCATCTTCAAAATATTTGTGGCAATCTTGTTGTTGTCAATTATTGTTTACACAATTATAGAAAGAAGATTAAGAAACTTAACATTAGCGCACTCATATTAAGCGGAGGGATCAGCAAACTAATAGACAGAATCACTAATGAAGGGAAAGTTATTGACTTCATCGTTATCGGGATCTCAAAGTTTCATACATGTATTTTCAACTTAGCCGATCTCTATATTACAACTTGAGTAATCTTATTTATTATTTCGAAAATAACTTTTAAGAAGCATTCATTGGCAATTGCAACTTAAACAGAAGAAGCCCGGTCTCTTTTCCAGTCCCGGGCTTCTTTGCTTTCATTATCCGGAGATCCTTATTTTATAAGGCAATTCTATTTATAGATTAAAAAATTCTCACGAGGGTAAAATTGACATGATATTTAGACTTATCACATTGATAAACCCGAGAATATAAGACTAAATAAGCGCTTCCTGATACAAATTGATCATAATAACCACGCTATTATTAACAAAAGCGTATTATTTTCGATTATAAAGCAATAAATAGAATAAATTTTTGGAGGGGTTAAATACTGAACTCAAAGCAGATCTAGAATGGTTCACAGAAAATAATCTAGACCGGTGAATAAGGTAATAAATTATCAGGAGTAAGAATGGCAGATGATGTTCAAAATGATTTCTCTTCAAGAGTTAAGTTAGAAATTGTTGAAAAAAAGATGAAAGCATTTCTTGAAGTTAAAGAACCTGAATCGGATCAGAGTCTGCCAATTACTTTGCAAGATCTTCTGGATTTAATTTCCAAAGAAGGAATTAAATACGGTGTTAATGAAAATCTCCTTAATGAAATAATTGAAGGGAAGAAATGGGGAGAAAAATTTATTGTTGCGGAAGGATCGCCGCCATTGTTTGGAGAAGATGCCAAACTAGAGTTTTATTTCCCAACTGTTAAATCACTGAGGCCGCAGATTAGTGAAGACGGTCATATTGATTACCGCGAGATTTCAGTTGTAAATAGTGTAGACAAAGATGATGTTTTAATTAGGAAAATAGCACCAACATTAGGTCCGAAAGGAATGGATGTTTTAGGTAACGAACTTCCCGGAAGTTACGGCAAGGATATGAACATTCTGTTAGGTCAGGGCACTTATAGGGATTCTGCAGATAATATGATAATAAAAGCTTCTGCTGATGGAATTATATTTTATGACGAGCAAAAAGTCAGTATTGAAGTTCAAAAAATATTTTTAATAAAAGGATCCGTAGATTTTTCAACCGGTAATGTAAACGTCAAAAGTTCTGTGGAAATTCACGGTGATGTGAATCCGGGATTTTCAGTAAAAACACCATATAACATTCAGATAAACGGCACTGTTGAGCAGGCAACAATTTTATGCGACGGCACTTTAAAAGTGAAAGAAGGAATTGTTGGAGATGGTAAACTTTTAATTTATGCGGGCGGAGATATTCATTCCGGTTATATAAACAACCAGCACTTAAAATGTAAGGGAAGTTTATTCGTAGGCTCGGAACTTAGAAATTCCGTTGTTGATTGCGGTGACGAAGTTATGATGCTGAAAAACACCGGAGTTATAATCGGATGCAAATTATACGTAAGCAATAAAGTTACTTCAGCAACAATCGGGAATAAATATAATGTTCCTACCGAGATAGAAGTTGGTATAAATTTTAAGTTCAAGGAAACGTACGATCTTAAAAAAGCTGAAATAATTGCTGTTCATAAAGTGATTGATACTTTGAAAAAGAATATTGCACAGATATCACAACAAGCTGAGACCAGTCTAAATACTAAAAGGATATTAACATTTCGTGATGAATGTGATGCTTATACTGTAAAACTCGAAAAGTTAAGGAAAGATTTACAAGAAATTGAAAAACAGTACTATGACGTTGGCAATCCGGCTGTTTATGTAACCAAAACGGTCTATCCGGGAACAATTATCAAATTAAAACACACAACTTTTGAAGTGAAGGAAGATATTTCACACGTGATGTTCAAACTGGTTGGTGATGAAATTGTAACAACAAATCTTTAATAAATTAGAAATCAGTTAAAATTAAATTTTGTTTTTCCCCCTTCCAATTTTCATCTTTTACTTATATTTGTCTCACAAAAATTAATCCTTTTGACAACATTCTAATGAGAAAATAATAATGAACAATTACGAATTCTACGACAAATTTGTTGACCGGCATGTTGGTCCTAACCAAGAAGAAATAGCAAAAATGTTAAATGCAATTGGTGTATCCTCCCTTGATGAGTTGATTGAAAAGACAGTCCCAGCTTCCATAAGATTAAAAAATGAATTGAACATTGATCCGGCTCAATCTGAATATGAATTCTTAAACAATTTAAAAACATTAGCCGATAAGAATAAAGTCTTCAAAAACTATATCGGACTGGGATACAACGCAACTATTACACCAGGGGTAATTAAACGGAATATATTGGAAAATCCCGGCTGGTACACACAGTACACACCTTATCAGGCAGAAATATCACAAGGACGATTAGAAGCATTACTGAATTTTCAAACAATGATAGTAGATTTAACCGGTATGCCGATTACAAATGCATCGTTGCTTGATGAAGCTACTGCCGCTGCTGAGGCAATGACAATGCTTTTTGCGTTACGCAAAACAAATAAAAGAAATGCAAATGTTTTTTGGGTTTCTAAAGATGTACTGCCTCAAACAATTGATGTACTTAAAACACGTTCCGAACCATTTGGAATTAAATTGAGAATCGGTGACCATAAAAATATTGAACTTGCAGATGATATTTATGGAATGTTAGTTCAGTACCCAACCACGGATGGAGAGGTTTTTGATTATGCAGAGCTTTTCAAACAAGCAGATGCTAAAGGTATTTACAAAGCTGTTGCGGCAGATTTATTATCGCTCGCAATTTTAACTCCTCCGGGAGAATTCGGTGCCGATATAGTAGTCGGCTCAACACAACGATTTGGGGTTCCGATCGGTTTCGGTGGTCCGCATGCTGCTTATTTTGCAACTAAAGATGAGTTCAAAAGACAAATTCCAGGAAGAATTATCGGAGTTTCAATAGATTCGCACGGAAGACGCGCATTGCGAATGGCTCTTCAGACAAGAGAGCAGCATATAAAGCGAGAACACGCAACAAGCAACATCTGTACGGCACAAGTACTTCTGGCAATCATGGCGGGAATGTACGCAGTTTATCATGGACCAAAAGGAATAAGAGCAATTGCGGAACGCGTGCATAATTTGACAGTGTTATTAGATCAGGCTCTGCAAAAAATCGGAGTCAGTCAAACAAATAAAAATTATTTTGATACGCTGAAAATTGAATTGAACTCAACCGAAGAAGCATTAAATGTTAGAGCCGAAGCGGTTAAAAATAAATTAAACTTTCGGTACATAGATAAAAAATCGATCGGAATTTCAATCTCCGAACCAATCACTGTAAAAGATATTAGACAGATTGTAAAAGTTTTTGCTACGGCGTTAAACAAGAAATATGATGACTCAATATTTTCGACTGAATTTAAAAATGGAATATCACAAGAGTTGCAGCGTCGGTCCAGTTTCTTAACACACCCGGTATTCAATTCTTACTATTCAGAAACCGAGATGATGCGCTACATTAAAACTCTGGAGAAAAAAGATTTATCGCTCACAACATCAATGATACCACTTGGTTCATGCACCATGAAACTTAATGCGTCATCTGAAATGTTTGGAATAAGCTGGCCGGAGTTTGCTGATCTTCATCCTTTCGCACCGCTTGATCAAGCAGAAGGTTATTTGCAGCTCTTCAAAGAATTGGAAAATGATCTTGCTGAGATAACAGGGTTTGATTCAGTTTCGCTTCAACCTAATTCAGGTGCGCAAGGCGAATATACAGGCTTGATGGTGATACGTGCATATCATAACAGTAAGGGTCAACCAAACAGAAACATAATACTTATTCCTTCTTCTGCGCATGGTACAAATCCGGCGAGTGCAGTTATGGCTGGAAGTAAAGTTGTTGTTGTTAAGTGCGACGAACGAGGCAATATTGATATGCTTGATCTAAAAGCAAAAGCTGAACAATTCAAAGAAAATCTTTCTGCTTTGATGGTCACATACCCATCAACTCACGGTGTATTTGAAGAAGCTATAATTGAAGCATGCGATATCATTCATAAAAACGGCGGATTAGTTTATATGGATGGTGCCAATTTAAATGCGCAAGTCGGTTTAACAAGTCCGGGATTTATCGGAGCGGATGTTTGTCATCTTAATCTGCATAAAACATTTGCAATACCTCACGGCGGAGGCGGACCCGGTATGGGACCAATCGCGGTAGCAAAACATTTAACACCTTTTATTCCGGGACATTCTCTTGTGAAAATAGGTCATGATAAAGCAATACACGCTGTTTCTGCGGCACCATGGGGAAGCGCAAGTGTTCTTGTCATTTCATATGCATATATAAAAATGATGGGTGGAAATGGATTAACGTTTGCAACTAAGGCTGCAATACTCAATGCAAATTATATTAAGGCAAAATTAGAAAAACATTATCTTGTTCTTTATTCAGGCTCAAACGGGTTTTGTGCGCATGAATTAATTTTTGACTGCCGTCCTTTCAAAAATAGTGCTGGAGTTGAAGTTGAAGATATTGCCAAAAGATTAATGGATTATGGTTTTCACGCACCGACAGTTTCTTTCCCGGTTCCGGGAACTATTATGGTTGAACCGACAGAAAGTGAATCATTGCGCGAACTTGATAAATTTTGCAATGCCTTAATTGCAATCAGAAATGAAATTGATGAGATTGAAAAAGGAACAATTAGTAGAGAAGATAACGCTTTGAAAAATTCTCCTCACACTGTCGAAATAGTAGTTTCCGAGAATTGGAATCATCCATACACACGCGAGACTGCAGCTTTCCCAACAAACGATACAAAACAAAATAAATTCTGGCCGACTGTCGGAAGAATAAACAACGCATACGGTGATAGGAATCTTGTTTGCAGCTGCGTTCCGATAAATGAATATGAAGAGGAAATTGTTAAGTGAGCGATGCAAAAGAATTAATGGAAATATGCCGTTTCCTATCCGAGGCTAAAACAATTGCAGTAGTTGGTTTGTCGAATAATCCGGATAGAACAAGCAGACAAATTGCAGAGTTTCTTGTTTACAATGGTTTCAGAGTTGTTGGTATAAATCCTAATATTAAAAAAGCCGGAGAGATTGAGATCTATCCCAATCTCTCTGCCATTCCTTTCAGTGTTGATATTGTTGATGTGTTTAGAAGATCGGAAACAATTCCAGAAATAATTGATGACTTAATTAAGATTAAACCAAAAGTCCTATGGCTGCAGCAGGGGATCAGAAATGATGAAGCAGTTAAACCGGTTATTGAGAATGGTATTTATACAATTCAGGATAAATGTATCGCCGTTTATTATAATTTGTGCAAAGCGAATAGTAATTAGTTGTTCCAACAGAGGAAAATATTATTCCGTTCAGTACATCAATTTATTCTTTCAATTACTTTTATTATACTCATTACTAATTGCATTTATGCCGAAGAACCTGATTCACTTTTGGTGAATGATACCGAATCAATTAAAATTGATTCAATAAAAATTACCGGGAATGATAAAACCGAAGATTTTATAATACTGCGCGAATTAACATTTAAACCCGGAGATACAGTGACCGGGAAAATTTTACGTTATAACAGGGAAAGAATTTTCAGTCTAACTTTATTCAACCGAGTTGATTTTATAATTCTCCAAGAACACTTTGAAATTATTCTAGAGATTCGGCTTAAAGAAAGCTGGTATTTGTATCCAATTCCTTACCTTAGATCGAACAACGGTGATTTTAGTAAGGCTACTTATGGTGTAAACCTACTCTTTAAAAACTTCCGCGGCAGAAATGAAAATCTTAGAGCTATGCTCGGGTTCGGATACGATCCCACTTATTCTATTTTATATAATAATCCGGGATTAATATTTAAAAACGGAATTGGTTTCACATTCTCCGCCTCATATACTAAATTTTCAAATAAAAGTGTTGCGGCAATTAATTTAACTGGCGAAGATTACCAGTATAAAATCTTTTCTCAAACTTTATCCGTAAGCAAGCGTTTTGACCAGTTTAACATTGGATTTATTTCTCTTGGATTCAATTACTTGGAAAATCCTTTTGCATTAAAAGGAATCACAGCTTCCGGTGGAAAAATTGACAGGCTCCTCATCGGCGGATTCAGTTATATTTATGATTCACGCGACCTGAAACAATATTCAGAGAATGGTCTTTATACGATGGTGAGTTATCTTCATAAAGGATTCGGCATCAATAAAATTAATTACAACGAATTTAATTTAGACTTTCGTGAATACAGAGATATTTACGAAAAATTAAGCGGTAAATGGAGAATAGCTTATCGAACCACATTCGGAAATGTAGTCCCTTTTTATGATTACTCCTTTCTTGGATATTTTGAAAGAGTACGCGGACATTACAGAGATATTCGCGAGGGGAAAAACTATTTGTTGACTTCTTTTGAAATGAATTACTCGATTATCAAAGAATGGAATTTAAGTCTTAAACTTCCTCTTTTACCGGAAAGATTGACCTCGGCACGAATCGGTATTTATCTAACCGGATTTATAGATGCGGGGGATACATTTGATAATAAAGATGAAATTTCATTTAGTCATTTTTATTCGGGTTACGGATTCGGTTTGACATTTTTATTCTTACCTTACAGTGCGATCCGTTTTGAATATGCATTTAATGAATTAGGAAGAGGAGAATTTATAATTGGTGCCGGATTTTCTTTCTGATATTGAATTATACTATACTAATAAACAAGTTGTTGGAAATAAAATTTCAATAGATGGTGAAGAATGTCATCACATAACTAACGTGATGCGGCATAAAGTTAGTGATTCAATCTATGTTACAGATGGAATCGGGAAAATCTACCTTTCATCAATTACATCGATAGGAAAAAAAATAGTTGTTGCCGAAGTAATTAAGTCAACTCAATATGAAAACAGATCGGAAAAAATATGGTTTTGCATTCCGCGCTTAAAGAGTGCGGACCGGTTTGAATTCGCACTTGAGAAATCTGTTGAATTAGGGATTACTAATTTTATTGTTTTCGATTCTACAAGGACGGTTGCTAAAGGAGAAAAAATTGACCGGTGGGAAAAGATATTAGTTGCCGCAATGAAACAATCACTCCGAGCTTGGCTGCCGAAAGTGTCGTACGTAAAAAATCTTTCTGAAATATATAAACTGGACGGGACAAAAATTCTTTTCGACCAGAATGCCAAACAAACCTTTCAGCAATTTTTATTAAATAATCACCAATCACTCATAACTAATAACTACTTCATTTTTGGTCCCGAGGGAGGATTTACAGAAGATGAATTTAGAATTGCAAATTCAGAAATGAGAATTCGTCTTACAGAAAATAGGTTACGTTCAGAAACTGCAATTGTAACAGCGGCTTCATTGATAGCAACCGTTCTATAACAACTCTATAGCTTTCTTTACCAAACGTTCAAAGTTATGTTTAACCCGCTCTGCAGTTTCCATTACTTCCTTATGCGAAAGTTTTTGATCTGATAATCCGGCCGCATAATTTGTAACGCAAGAAATTGCAGCAGCTTTTAATCCAATTGAAGCTGCATATATTGCCTCATGCACAGTTGACATACCAACTGCGTCACCGCCGAATTTACGGATCATCTTAATCTCTGCCGGAGTTTCGTAACTCGGCCCTTTCGTAAGCCAGTAAACTCCTTCTTGCAAAGGAATTTTTTCTTGGAGTGCTGCGGATTTTATTTTTCCGTTAATCTCTTGCGATGGAAAATCCAGCAACTCATTTTTTTGGTCAAGACTAGCTAAACCAATCAGTTCTGTCAATTCAGTTTTAATACTTATTCCATTTAACGAAGAAGCAAGCATTAAATCACCCGGTTTATAATACGGGTTAACTCCTCCGGCAGCATTAGTTAAAATTATTTTTTTACAATTCAATTTTGATGCAACATGAACAGGGAGAACGCATTGAGACAATGTGTAACCTTCATAAAAATGAATTCTTCCTTGAACGATTAAAAGTTTTTTATCATGATATTTTGAGAAATGAAGATAACCTTGATGACCTTGCACCGTAGATATTGGATAATTAGGAAGTTTAGCAGTAGAAATTGATTTTACAGTTTCAACTTTCTCGGCAAAATCGCCAAGTCCGCTTCCGAGAATCAAACAGATCTCAGGTTCAAATGGAATTTCTTTGACTATAGCTTCTATGGTCTCTCTATATTTAGCATTTAGATTTATCATTGAATAAGTATTCCCGCAAGTGTTGCTGTCATTAATGTGGCTATTGTACCGCCAAGGACAGCTCTTAATCCTAATGCGGCTATATCTTTTTTTCTGGATGGAGCTAATGGACCGATACCGCCGATTTGTATTGCAATCGAAGAGAAATTGGCAAACCCGCACAGAGCATATGTAGCCATCATCATACCTTTAGGGCTCATGGTCCCAGCTTTTATTATTGTTGTTAAATCAACATAAGCAACAAATTCATTCAAAACTACTTTGGTGCCGATCAAACTTCCGAAATTATAAGCATCGTTCCATGGAACTCCGATACCAACTGCAAGATAACGCAGCACGACTCCAAAAATTAGTTGCATAGAAAGCGGTGCCCCAAATGTTGCTCTCAGGTAATTATTTACTCCAATTAAATCTCCCAAGCCGGTGAACAAATAATTTACCAAAGCTATCAAAGCAATAAACGCAAGAAGCATTCCGGCAACATTTAGTGCGAGCTGCAAACCATCCGCTGCACCATTAGCAGTTGCTTCAATCACGTTCGATGCATTTTTATCAACTTTTAACCTAACGGTTCCGCGTGTTACAGGATCTCCGGTTTCCGGATAAAGAATTTTTGCAACAACTAAAGAAGCGGGTGCTGCCATTGTACTTGCGGCAAGTAGTTGAATAGCGAATTTAATTTGAGCGTCTTGAATACTTATCTTATAAACCTCGGCAAAAGTTTGTCCAAGCATCTGAATGTAACTTGCCATTACACCACCGGCAATAGTTGCCATACCGCCAATCATAATTGTTAGGAGTTCAGAGTTAGTCATTTTTTCAATGTAAGGTCTTATCAGCAAAGGCGCTTCCGTTTGTCCCACAAAAATATTTGCTGTGTTTGAAAGAGATTCAGCTCCGCTTGTTCCCATTAGTTTAGCCATTACCCAGGCCATCCCTTTTACAACCAGCTGAAGAATTCCCAGATAATAAAGAAGAGAGGTGAGAGCGGACACAAAAATGATAGTTGGTAATACCTGAAAGGCAAAATAAAACCCTAAACTGTCCGGGCCATAACTGTTAGCTAATTTTCCGAATACAAATTTGGATCCTTCTATTGTGAAGCCAAGCAGACTTACGATTGCAGTCCCTAACCAGTTAACTAAATCTTTTGGCCAACCAAGAGGGAAGAACCAATGCCGCAATGTTTCACTATGAAGAATAAAAATGGCAAAAAGAATCTGAATAGTTATGCCTGTTGCAACAAGACGCCAGTTAATTTTCCTTTTATTATTTGAAAAAATAAATGCAATGCCAAGTAAAATAATTATTCCGCCAATGCCTCTTAAGAGAGATATAAAGAATTCCATTTAGGTCCTATTTGTTTATTCAGGAATGTAATGACATTTTCGGCAGCGGGCTTCATAACTATCTGCAGCACCAACGAGCACACGTTCTGTTGAAACAACTTTGCGTTGAGTTTTATCGGCTGGATTTCCGCATACGACACAAATAGCTAAAGTTTTTGTAATATATTCTGCAATTGCAAGAAGCTGCGGCATTGGTTCAAATGGAATCCCGCGGTAATCCTGATCAAGTCCGACAACAATAACACGTTTGCCTTGATTAGCAAGCTTATTACAAACTTCGACTAAATCATTACTGAAAAACTGAGCTTCATCAATTCCAACAACCTGAGCATCTTCGGATAAGGTTAATATTTCATTTGGCGAGTCAACAAGAATAGAAGGCATAGATTGTTCGCTGTGAGAAACAATTTCACATTCAGAGTAGCGAATATCAATCTTCGGTTTGAATATTTTTACATTTAGGCGGGCTATATTAGCTCTGCGTAATCTTCTAATCAATTCTTCTGTTTTACCGCTGAACATACATCCGGCAACGACTTCTATCCAACCGGTGTTACTAGGACTTGAGTGGGGAGTAAATTCCATCATGGTTTTAAAAATTCCTCGCCGAAAGAAAAAGGAAGAAGTTCCTCTAATCTAAATGTTTTAATTTCACCTTTCTGATTTGTTAAAATTACTTCAAGATCTTTTCCGCAAAGGTCTGCAAGTACTTGTCTGCATGCACCGCAAGGAGGAAGAAAATCTTCCGAGTCGCCTGCAATTGCAATCGCTTCAAATTTTCTTTCACCATCAAGAATTGCTTGAAATACAGCTGTTCTCTCGGCACATATTGTTAATCCGTATGACGAATTTTCAATATTAGCACCTTTGTAAATAACACCTTTTTCCGTCAACAATGCCGCTCCAACGTGAAAGTTGGAATATGTGGGAAGAGCTTTGCTCTTTGCTTCAACTGCTTTACGTGCTAATTCTTTTGCGTCAAACATTTTTTGTCTTCTAATTTTCTTAATAGCAAGATAGCTGATTGAATAATTAAATGAAACATTTGATTGAGAGTGAAAAAGAAACATGATAATTATTTTTGGTTTACAGTTAGTTAATAATTAATCGGTTATTCTTCCAGAAGCCACTGTTCCGCCATCTCGTCGGCAATTCCATCAATAAAACGTGACGGCTTTGCAAACGTAATCCCTTGATGACGGTCAAATATCTGCATCGGGTAACAAACATATAAATTTTGTTTTGCTCTTGTTGAAGCTACATACATTAAACGCCTTTCTTCTTCAAGCGACTCTACTTTATCAACTGATTGCGATGAAGGGAAGAAGCCCTCTATTGCATGAAGAATAAAAACCGTGTGCCATTCAAGTCCCTTTGCAGAATGAATAGTAGAAAGAGTTAAACGCTCCTTATCTTTATCTTCTGCTTCGATATCTGTAACACTGTCGTGCGGTGGTTCAAGCGCCATATCGGAAAGAAAACTATCCAGACTTCTATAATTTTCCGCAAGATTCATGAAAATTTCCAAATCCTTTTTCCTTTTATTCCAATCGTCATATTTTTCTTTAAATAACGGTTCGTAATAATTAAATGCAAGTTCGGTTTTTTCCGCCGGCGACTGGTTTTTAACATGCATTTGATGAAGAAGATTGAACAAATTAAATATTCTGTCGTTATAATTTTTACTTACCGCCGTTTCAGGTATTTTATCAATCGTAAGATTATTGGCTGCAATTTCATCCATAATCATCTGGGCCTTTTTTGGACCGATTCCTTCGTGTAGTAAGAGAACACGGTACCAGCTAACAAAATCAACCGGATTGGCTGAGATCCGAAGAAATGCCAATACATCTTTTACATGTGCCGTTTCAATAAATTTCATTCCGCCGAATTTTACATACGGCACATTAGCTTTATTTAATTCAATCTCAAGATTAAAAGAATGGAAAGATGAACGGAAGAGAATTGAAATATCTTTTAACGGAACACCTTCTTCCCGCAATTCTAAAATTCTTTCTACAATAAAACGAGACTGCATATTTTCATTTGCCGCAGAGATAATACCAGGTAGCTCACCGCCTGTTTTCCTTGTGTATAGATGTTTCGGATATTTTTCTACTGCGAATTCAATTATATGATTGGAGAAATTCAGAATCTCCTGAGTACTGCGGTAATTTTCTTCAAGCGTTATAATTTTTACATTTCTGAAAAGTTTTGGAAACTCCATAATGTTCTTAAAATTCGCGCCGCGGAATGAGTAGATCGACTGAGAATCATCACCAACAACCATCACATTTTGATTGATCTGCGAAAGTCCTTGTATTATCTCCGCTTGAAGTTTATTCGTATCCTGGTATTCATCAACCATAACAAACTTGATTGTTGACAAAAACGATTTTGCAGCCGGACCCTGCCCTAACAAAAAATCCCGTAGGAATATCAGCAGATCATCATAATCGAGTAAATTGTTTTTTCTTTTGTAAGAGGTATAAATTTTCTGAATCTCTAAAATTTTCTCCGTGTATTCTGCAAAGTGAGGATATTCTTCTTCTAAAATATCTTCAACCTTTCGTTCGGTGTTGGCACTGAAACTGAGAACCTTGAAAATTGTTGCTTTATTGGGAAATCGCTTTTTATGCTGCGATAGATTCAACTGCCCGCGGATTAAATTAATTACATCTTCACTGTCGGTCTGATCAAGGATGGTAAAACCATTCTCAAGATTTACAGCTTTAGCGTATTTACGCAATACAATATTTGCGAATGAATGAAACGTACCGCCGTTAATTTTAGAACATCGGTTATCAAGAAGAATTGCCGCCCTATCCATCATCTCTTTGGCAGCTTTTCTTGTAAATGTAAGAAGTAATATTGAAGATGGGTCATAACCTAATTCGGTTAATCGGGCAACTCGGTAAACTAATGTTCTTGTTTTTCCACTTCCTGCACCGGCAATGATTAGATAACTTCCTTCAACTGCGCTTACAGCTTCGTATTGTGCCGGGTTAAGTTCTTCACGATAATTAATCTGAAAGCGGGATTCATCAACAATCGGTTTGTGCTCTTCTACTAAAGCAGTTCTTCTGAGGATGTATTTTCTCGCCATTATCTACGATGGGCTTTTGGCTTATTAAGAATTTCTGATATCAGATATAATTCTTGAAGTGTTTTTGCGCTTTTAATTTTTTGTTTTAAATCGGTTGTCCGGGAATTAAAACTGAATCCAACTTCATAAGCTTTATGAATTTCTTCTTCCGGGACAGAAATATTTTTTTGCTGAGTTTCAAGAGAAGGCAGTTTATCGTAATCAATATCCGGTAATTTTACTCGCTCCGGCTCAATCTGATTGAGAGTATCTTCACCACCGGTCTCATAATTGGACGGATATTTATTTGAAGAATATGTTTCATACTCACTACCGGTTTTTGGAATTTTCATTCCGAACAAATCTTGTAAGACATCGGTAGGTGAATATTGAGAATTGGGAGAAGTTTCAGTTTCTTCTTCTCCCGGATTCTCTTGAGGAATTTTTTTGCCCGTATTCTGCGGTTTCTTTTTACCAGCTATTGTATTAAATATTGTATAAATGACAAAAAGAAATATTAACAGTTGAAATATATTATCCATTTGTATCTTTGTTCTTCTTGTCATCCGGTTTAGCAATTGAGTTTCTCATTTCCGTATCCGACTGAATATTTCTAAGATTATAATAATCCATAACACCGAGATTTCCTTTATGAAACGCATCCGCAATTGCTCTCGGAATTTCAGATTCGGCTTCAACAACTTTAGCACGCATACGTGCAACTTCAGCGCTCATTTCTTGTTCTAAAGCAACTGCTGCGGCGCGTCGCTCTTCTGCCTTTGCTCTAGCAACCTTAAGATCAGCCTCCGCTTGATTTGTCTGAAGAATTGCACCGATGTTTGATCCGACATCAACATCAGCAATATCAATTGAAAGAATTTCATAGGCTGTACCGGCATCTAATCCTTTCGATAGCACGACTTTTGAAATTTTATCCGGATTTTCGAGAACTTCTTTATGAGAAATACTCGATCCAATTGTAGAAACAATACCTTCTCCAACACGTGCTAAAATTGTTGCTTCGCCGGCGCCGCCGACTAATCTTTCCAGATTTGTTCTAACAGTAACTCTTGCCATTGCCTTCAATTGAATTCCATCTTTTGCAACACCGGAAACAAGCGGAGTTTCAATAACCTTCGGATTAACTGACATCTTCACGGCTTCAAGTACATCACGCCCGGCAAGATCAATTGCTGCGGCTTTTGAAAATCCGAGATCAAGATTAGCTTTATTAGCAGAGATTAAAGCGTTTACTACTTTTGTTACGTTTCCGCCGGCTAGAAAATGTGCTTCCAATAACGAGGAATTTAACGGAATACCAGCTTTTGTACCGGCAATCAAATTGCGGACAATTACTTGAGGTGAAACTTTTCTTAAACGCATTCCAATCAAATCTTTGAAAATTTTAACTTTTACACCTGAAAAATAAGCAGTAATCCAAAGTCCGATCGGGACGAAATATAAGATCATCATGAGGACAATTATAGATACTACTATTATCATTACCGATAAACCGGTCAAAGCTTCCATTATTTCTCCTTTATTAACCAAATACAAGATATCAATTCAATTTCATTATTACAATTTCTGAATTTAACAAACGTCTTTATTCATCAATGCCGATGTTCCTTGATATGAGTAAAATCAATCTATATATTTGCATTGGAAACCATTTGAATAAGTGTGCTGTTTACACATAAAGAATAATAAAGGAAATGATATGGAAGGAAATTTTTCGGAACGGGTGCAGGAAGTAATCAGATTAAGTCGCGAAGAAGCCTTAAGACTTGGGCATGATTATATTGGAACCGAGCACTTATTGCTTGGGATTATAAGAGAAGGACAGGGTGTTGCCGTACGCATTCTACGTAATCTTGACGTTGACTTAGTAAAGTTAAAAAAGGCAATTGAAGATACAGTCAGAACTTCAGGCGGAACTTTGACAATCGGAAACATTCCGTTGACAAAACAAGCCGAAAAAGTTTTGAAGATCACTCAAATTGAGTCTAAGATTTATAAATCGGATGTAATTGGAACAGAACATATACTTCTCTCGTTATTGCGTGATGAAGACAATATCGCAACACAGATTTTGCATCAATTTAATTTAACGTATGATAACTCACGTGCAGAATTAAATAACATTCTCAGCAGTAAAGATCCATCAAAAGCTGCTACACCCCCTCAATTTGCAACTGGAAAGAAGCAGGACAAAACAAAAACTCCTGTACTCGATAACTTTGGTCGCGATCTCACAAAATTAGCGATTGATGATAAACTTGATCCGGTTATTGGACGAGAAAAAGAAATTGAACGTGTCGCGCAGGTCTTAAGCCGTAGAAAGAAAAACAATCCGGTGTTGATTGGCGAACCCGGTGTTGGTAAGACCGCAATTGCGGAAGGATTAGCTCTTAGAATAATTCAGAAGAAAGTTCCCCGGATTTTACAGGAGAAGAGAGTTGTTACACTTGATCTAGCTGGTTTGGTAGCCGGAACAAAATACCGTGGACAATTTGAAGAACGAATGAAAGCTCTAATGACCGAACTTGAGAAGGCGGATGATGTTATTTTATTCATTGATGAACTACATACAATAGTTGGTGCCGGTGGCGCTTCCGGGTCTTTAGATGCTTCTAATATGTTCAAACCAGCTCTTGCACGCGGCGATATACAATGCATCGGAGCTACTACACTAGATGAGTACCGTAAATATATTGAAACCGATGGTGCTCTTGATCGCCGTTTCCAAAAGGTTATGGTTGAACCGCCTTCTGTTGACCAGACAATTCAAATTCTTGAGCATATCAAGTTTAAATATGAGGAACATCATCACGTTCGTTATTCAAAACAAGCTATCGAAATTGCTGTCCGTTTAAGTGAGAGATATATAACTGACCGTCATTTACCGGATAAAGCCATCGATGTTCTTGATGAAGCCGGATCGCGTGTTCATATGGGAAATTTCACAGTTTCAGAAGAAGTATTGAGATTGGAAGAAGAAGTTGAGAAAATTAAGCAACTAAAGATTCAAGTTGTAAAACAACAGGATTATGAAGAAGCAGCTAGGTTGCGTGACAAAGAGAGAACACTTCAATCCGATCTGGAAATTGCTAAACGTGAATGGGATGCTAAAACAAAAGATATCATTTACGATGTAAGTGAAGATGACATGGCTACGGTTGTTTCTATGATGACCGGCATTCCTGTTACAAGGGTTGTTCAGGCTGAATCTGATAAATTAATGAAGATGGAGACTGCTCTCAAGGGAAGAATAGTTGGGCAAGATGAAGCCGTTTTGAGACTAACAAAAGCAATTAGAAGAACGCGTGCCGGATTAAAAAGACCGTCAAAACCGATTGGTACATTTATTTTTCTTGGACCAACGGGCGTTGGTAAAACAGAATTAGCCAAAGAACTTGCTCGTTATTTATTTGACTCTGAGGATGCACTTATTAGAATTGATATGAGTGAGTACATGGAAAAATTTGCTGTATCCCGACTAGTTGGTGCTCCTCCAGGTTATGTCGGTTATGATGAAGGCGGACAATTGACAGAACGTGTTAGAAGAAAACCTTATTCTGTTGTTCTTTTTGATGAAATTGAAAAAGCTCATCCTGATGTATTTAATATTCTCCTTCAAGTTCTCGATGACGGAACTCTTACAGATAGTCTCGGTCGTAAAGTGGATTTCAAGAACACAATTATTATAATGACTTCGAATGTTGGGACAAGAGATATTCGAACTACTGGCGGATTTGGATTTGGCGGCGAAACGGAAGCTGATCAGTATTCTCATCTTAAAAATACCGTTGAAGATGCAATGAAAAAACTCTTTAACCCGGAATTTGTTAACCGTCTCGATGAAACTATAGTTTTCAGAAGCCTGGATAAGGAAGATATCAAGCAGATCATTTCAATTGAGATGAAAGACTTGATTAAGAATATCAGCGATAACAAGATGAGTATCGAGCTTCACAAATCTGCAAATGAATTTTTAGCAGATAAAGGATTTGACCCAAAATTCGGAGCAAGACCATTAAAAAGGGCAATTCAAAAATATGTTGAAGATCCGTTAGCTGAAGAACTTTTACTAAGTCACTTCAAAGAAGGTGATAAAATAGTCGTTAAGCATAAAAAAAATACTGAAGAACTTTATTTTGTAGCCGGTAAGACAGCGGAACCTGAGGAACAAGATAATCAAGAGAAAGAAACTGTTGAGTAAACCTTGAAAGGTACGTAAATGAAATTACTTAGCACTGATGAGATAACTGAAAAATTGGCTTTATTAAACGGCTGGTTTTATCTGGATGACTCGTTTGTAAAGGAGTTTAAGCTGAAGAGTTTCTCAGATGCCGTTGCTTTTTTAGTGAAAGTCGGCTTTGAAGCAGAGAAAATGGATCATCATCCGGATTTGCTCCTTCATTCATGGAATAAATTAAAAATCACAATTTCAACTCATAGTGAAGGTGGAATAACAGAAAATGATTTCAACCTCGCTCAAATAATTGACACAATTAGACAATGACAAATCAAAATATTTTAGAAATTTTTCAGAATACGAATGCCCTTTTAAATGGGCATTTTTTATTAACGTCGGGGCGTCATAGTAATCAATATTTTCAATGTGCTCTAGTACTCCAGCATCCTAACTACAATGAAATTATTTGCGGTATGATTGCAGATCATTTCAGGGGGACTGAAATCGATACCGTAATTTCACCGGCAATCGGTGGAATTATTGTAGGTCAGGAAGTTGCACGACTTCTGAGTAAAAAATCGATTTTCGCTGAGAGAGAAGAAAAGATTTTAAAACTCCGCCGCGGCTTTAATATTGAAGAAGGAAAAAAATATTTAGTTTGTGAGGATGTTGTAACTACCGGCGGTTCAGTATTTGAAGTAATGGAAATAGTAAGAAACAATGGCGGAACTGTTGCCGGTGTAGGTTATATTGTTGATAGAAGCAATAATAAAGTTCAGTTTGGTGTACCGCAGTTTAGTACTCTACAATTAGAGGTAATCTCTTATAACCCGGATGAATGTCCGTTGTGCAAGCAAAATATCCCCGCAATCAAACCGGGTTCAAGAAAAGTTCAACCGTAACATCTTAAGGAATTAATAAATGCGAAAAGTATTTGCTCTTTTACTCTGTTTTGTGATAATTACAAATGCCCAGATTAAATTTGATGATTATTTTGTTAATCAAACACTCCGACTTGATTTTTTCCATACGGGAGATAAAACAACAGAAACAATTTCATTTGATAAGTTGGTTAAAGAAGGGGAATGGAGCGGTCCAAAAAATAATTTGATTGATCCATTTGGTTATGGCAATTATTTTTTAAAAGTATTTGATGCTACTTCAAAAAAATTAATCTTTTCGAGGGGCTTCTCAACACTATACCAGGAATGGCAGACAACAGAAGAATCAAAGAATACCATACGTTCCTTCTCCGGATCACTCATTATGCCGTTTCCGAAGTCAAATATTCGAGTCGAAATATTCAGAAGAGATCGAAAAAATAATTTCGAGAAAAAATTTGAGTACTCTGTAGATCCTAAAAATTATTTCATAATCGCAGAACGAATTAAGCCTTATGAAAATTTCAAAGTTCATTATTCTGGTGATCCTTCATCTAAGTTAGATATTGTATTTGTTCCGGAAGGATATACTAAAGATGAGATGGATAAATTTCATAAGGATTGTGATAGATTCGCCGGTTATTTGTTTGAATATTCTCCTTACAAAGAGAATAGAAACAAAATAAATATCTGGGGAATTGAAGCACCGTCTAACGAATCCGGAACCGATATTCCGGCAAAAAATATTTGGAAGCAGACATTAATCAATTCCCGTTTCTATACTTTTGACAGCGAACGCTATTTAATGACTACAGATTATCAAACAGTCCGAGATGTTGCCGCAAACGCTCCGTATGATCAAATATTCATTATGGTAAACACTTCTATATACGGCGGCGGCGCTATTTATAATTTCTACTCAATGACTTGCGTTGATAATAAAGCGGCTAAGCAAGTTTTTGTTCATGAATTTGCACACGGTCTAGCCGGTCTCGCAGATGAATATGGGAACGATAATACATATCAAGATATGTATCCCACGGATGTTGAACCTTGGGAGCCGAACCTAACAACAATGGTTAATTTTGATAGCAAATGGAAAAATTTAGTTGAACCCGGAACTCCGATTCCTACACCTCCCGAAGATAAATACAAAGATAAAATTGGTGTTTTTGAAGGAGGCGGATATGTTGCAAAAGGTGTTTACCGTCCTACATTCAACAGTATCATGAATTCATTCACATCGAACGAGTTTAATAAAGTTTGTAAAAATGTGTTACAAAATATCATAAACTATTATTCGGAATAAACTGCTTAATGGATCAGAAAAAACTTTACAGAACAATTGAAACAGTAGCATCAAAAAAATTTGAGTCAGATGAAGAATTGCTAGCCGATATTGTAAAACAAATCATAAATAATGAAGAGATTAAATTAACCGGCGGACGGATCTGGAAATTTAATCCAAAGAAAAAAACTTATAATCTATCATTCCAAAGCGGTAAAGTTTCCAAAATTGCCGACGGATACGCACTTGATATTAAAAATTATCCTTTTTTTGAAAGAATAGCTTTTGAAAGAACCATTCTTGCGACAGAAACTGATAAAACACTTATCAAGAAGGGAATTGTTAACTACTCTGCAAGTGGAGTAGGAAGAAAAATAAAAGTCGGCGATAAAAAATATTATGAATATCTAATTGCTGTGAACAGCGATATGATAGGCGATGATCTGCGTGATACACTTAATATTGTTGCTACTGTTCTAACTTCTAAATTGAACGAAAGATACCTTCACCAATCGAGAAGAAATCTAATTGCGGATATTGACAAAGCTCGAGAGATTCAAAAAAGTATTCTGCCCGAACATCAATACAGTTTTAATGCGTACGAAATTTTTGGAGTTACTCTCCCAGCACAGACTGTCGGCGGAGATTTTTATGATTACCTGAAAGTCGGTGAAGGGGAAGAGCGTCTCGGTATTTTAATGGGAGACGCCGCTTCAAAAGGATTAGGAGCAGCTGCGGAAGCTATGTACATTTCCGGTGCTATGAGGATGGCAAGCACTTTTCAAGTTAAAATTTCCTTGATGATGTCGCGCATGAATCAACTTGTGAACAAAATATTCAGCGATGATAAGTTTGCTTCGTTGTTTTATGGAGAACTCTCCAATGATAAAAAGGGATTATTCCTTTACGCTAATGCCGGGCAAAACCCGCCAATGTTTTTTAGAAAGAAATTTAACGATATTATTTTACTCGATTCAACCGGACCGTTGTTAGGACCATCCCCGAATGCAAAATTCGAAACCGATAGTATCAACTTTCACAAGGGTGATGTTTTGGTGATCTATTCTGACGGATTAGTTGAGGCGGCGAACGATAAATTTGAATTTTACGGTGAAGAAAAATTGGGGCATATTATATTGGATAGTGTTAATTTGTCGCCCAAAGAAATTGCAGCATCAATTCTTGAAGACGTAATTAAATTCAGTACAAATGAAAGTCAATATCAAGACGACAAAACAATTGTTGTTATAAAACGAAACCGATAATATGGATCTTGTTCAAAAAATATTTGATGCAGGTGTTGTTGGAGCCGGAGGCGCTGGATTTCCGACTCATGTAAAAGCAAAATCGAAAGTTGAATTTGTTCTTGTCAACGGCGCCGAATGCGAACCACTCATTCATAAAGATTTTGAGTTAATGAAAAATTTTGCTCCGGAGATTGTTAAAGGCGTAGAGTTAATGACCAAACAAACTTCTGCAAAAAAATCTTACTTTGGTATAAAAGCAAAAAATGCCGATGCAATTGAAGCGATCGAAAGAAATTATTCTAACGGTAAAATTGAAACTTGTCAGCTCGGTGATTTCTATCCCAGCGGCGATGAATACGAACTAGTTTATGCCGCAACAAAAAGATTAATTCCCCCATACGGTTTACCTCTTGATGTCGGCTGTGTTGTAAACAACGTTGAAACATTTTATAATATCTGTAGAGCCGTTGAAGACAAACCGGTTACACAGAAATTTGTTTGTATTGCCGGCTGTGTCAAAAATCCGTCATCGTTTTTCGTTCCTATCGGCACAAGTTTGAAAGAGTTAATTGCTCATGCAGGCGGAGCCACTGTTTCCGATTTTGGAGTTTTTGTCAGCGGTATTTTAATGGGGAAACTTACTTTTGATCTTGATGAAGTTGTAACTAAAACTACTGCCGGAATTATTGTTCTTCCTTTCGATCATTATCTTGTAAACAGAACTAAGAGACCAATTCAAGATAAAAATAGAATTGGCAAATCCGCATGCGACCAATGCAGTTATTGTACCGAGTTTTGTCCTCGTTACCTTTTAGGTTATGATGTTCAGCCTCATAAAGTTATGCGGTCGCTCGGATTCTCTACAACTGGAAGCGCCGTGTGGAATCAATATGCCGATCTCTGTTGTTCTTGCGGCTTGTGTTCTTTATACGCGTGTCCGGAAGATTTATATCCTCGCGAAGCATGCGATCAAGGAAAAGTTGAAAATAAAAAATTGGGAACCAGATACGAACAACAAAAACCGGTAAAAGTACATCCAATTAAAGAAGGGAGACGCGTTCCACTAAAACAATTGATGAAACGAATTGATGTTTTAAAATATGATGCGCATACACCATTTGTAAATAAATCGCCGGATGTTTCACAAGTTATAATTGTGTTGAAACAGCATATCGGAATTGCGGCGAAACCAATTGTTAGACTCGGTGACAATGTACTTGAAGGAACATTGATTGCTGATATTGAAGAAGGAAAACTTGGAGCAAAAATTCATTCTTCAATTAGTGGTAGAGTGACGCATATTTCTGATGAGTATATCAAAATTTCAAAATAAAATTGTTCGCGTTGTGTTATAACTAATTACGCAATGATTAATTGAAAGGTATCAATAATGGAAATGAATTCTCTAGGCTTAATCGAAATGACAAGCATTGCGGCCGGTATGCAGGCGGCTGATATTATGTTGAAGACATCTCAAGTTGAATTAATTCTCTCCCGTACAATTTGTTCGGGAAAATATATTGTTCTTATCGGCGGAGATGTCGCTGCTGTTCAATCATCGGTTGATGCTGCGGTTAATCAAATTGATTTTGCTGTTATTGATACTTTTGTAATCCCAAATGTTCATCCCGATATTTTTCCGGCTTTGTCAGGTCACTCAGATGTTACACTTCTTGAAGCATTGGGAATTATCGAATCCTTCTCCGTGGCGTCACTAATAGAAGGTGCCGATGCAGCAATTAAAGCCGCCAATGTACGCATTATTGAGATTCGATTAGCAATGGCTCTTGGCGGGAAAGCATTCTGTACACTAACCGGAGAAGTTGCCGCTGTTACTAGCGCAGTTGAATCCGGTGCTAAAGTAATTGCCGATAAAGGATTGCTTGTGAATAAGATTGTAATTGCTCAGCCGCGACCTGAATTGTTAAGTGAAATGATCTAAAAGATTTCTTCCTGTTTTAGACTTGATACATTAAATCCCGCCATTAAAATCTATACTCATCAATGAAAAAGAAATATTTACTTTTAAAACTCACTTTTATCTGTGCACTCACTTTGTAGTATAATTTTTAATATTCCATCTTAGCGGCGCAATCTTTTGTTTATTGAATGAGTCGGTTATTAAAATATTCAATCTTCGTAAACGCGTTTCTTCCAGTTTTGCACTGTTAACCCAATGAATTGCCGGCCTTCGATATGATGGTACTTGTTCTGAAAAAAAAATCCAAGCTTTATTATTTTGCTTGAAAATATTTTCATATGCCTTAGTAAGTTTTACATTATTCTGTTCGAATGAATAAATTTTTGATTTGGTAAGATCAAGTTTGTTGAATGCGGCAATTCCGGCAGGTTTCATTAATCCAAGACTAGTAAGATTTTCAACTTTCTTGATATTTATAGCACTCCAAATACTTTTAGGATTCCTTGGAGTAAACCTAATAGTATAGCTGAGATCATCAATTGATTTTCGAATTCCGTCAATCCAGCCGAAACATAAGGCTTGATCCACAGACTCCGGCCATGTCACACTTTGTCGGCCTGAACTTTTTTTAAAGTAACCAAGTAAAAGTTCTTTTTCTTTTAAGTGATTCTTTTCAAACCATTTCCTTAATTCAGATTGATCAGCAAAAAATATAGGTTCCATCTTTTTGATTGTAGACTAAATGATTGATAAACTCTACTTTCTTAAAATTTTTTTACCAGTCTTTGACTGCTAATCTTAAAACAAAACAATAAAAATAAAATAGTGCTAGCGGTATCAATCTGATAATAGATGCGTAAGTGGAATCGCTTCCTAAAAGGAAGACTCCGCACACCGGAATAACCACAATCAGTAGGAAAAATATTATCCAGCCGAATCTTCTCTCCTCAAAAAGAATTTTTATCATAAACGGTGTAAACAAGAACGCTGCAATAATCATCAGAAATATAGCAAAGTTCCAAAACCAACTTAGCAGCATCAATGCTAATGAAGATAGTTCGTAATCGAGCCATTGTTGAAGTCTACGTGCATTATAGTTTTTTGAAATTTCTATTTCCATGAAAGAAACTGCCTTTTTCGAATTCTTTATTACTTACAACCGTACAAAATAAATTAATTATATGCATAATTTAGAATAACAATACCGATCACTAACAACCGATAACTAACAGCTATTTTACAGCTATACACTCAATTTCAATTAAAACGTCTTTTGGTATTCGTGCTGCTTGAATTGTTGACCGTGCAGGTTTATTAGTACCAAACTCCTCGGCATAAACCGAGTTCATTTTTGCAAAGTCATCCAAATTTTTCATAAATACCGTGCACTTGACAACGTTAGCCAGGGTTAAATTCTCTGCTTTCAACACGGCTTTAATATTACTAAATACCTGTCGTGTTTGCGATTCAATATCGTCACCGACAATTTGCATTGTGACTGGATGCAGCGCAATTTGTCCGGAACAGAAAACAAGATTACCAGACACTACAGCTTGGGAGTAAGGACCAATAGCAGCAGGAGCATCGGAAGTAGAGACAATTTTAATTTGTGCATCTAAATATGATGAAAAGAAAAGCAGAAGGAAAAAGCTAATTTGAAAAGAAGGAATAAAAAAATATTTTTTAATGAAGATCTTTTTCATAAAACCCCTTAAGAATATCTGTTTCAATATGGTAATGATTTAGTAATTTATCAATCATATTTAATCAAATAGAACACAGATGACGCGGATCAAACGGATAAACACAGATAAAGAGGAATAATAAAATGACATTGAAAGAAAAATACGGCAGTTGGGCATTGATAACCGGCGCGTCAAGCGGAATAGGAGAGGGTTTTGCAAGACGTCTTGCGTCCGAGAATATGAATTTGATATTAGTTGCTCGAAGAAATGATCGTCTTATTAAACTTTCTGAAGAGCTGAAGAAAAAGTACAATGTTGATATTGTTGTAGCTCCGGTTGATCTATCCAAAGATAATTTTATGAAAGATATAGAAGAAGCAGTTGATGATAGAGAAATTGGAATGCTAATTAACAATGCCGGATTTGGATCTGCCGGAGAATTTGCTGATTCAGAAATTGAACAACAGACAAACATGATTCGTGTGAATTGTATCGCACCGACAATACTGAGCCATCATTTTATTCAGCAAATGAAAATAAGAAAAAAAGGTGCTATCATTTTTCTCGGAAGTCTTGTAGCCTACCAGCCCACACCATTAACTACAACTTATTCCGCAACAAAAGTGTTTAATCTATTTATGAGTGAAGGACTCTGGTATGAGTTACGAGATTATAATATTGATGTTCTAGCTCTCAACCCTGGCGGAACCGATACCGAATTTCAAATGAAGGCAAATACTACTTCCGGTCCGTCACCAAGAACTGTGGAAGAAGTCATTAATACCGCTATGATAAGTCTAGGTAGAAAGATCAGTGTTGTAGACGGTTCATTTAATAAATTGCTTTCATTCATTCCGAGAATTGTTACAAGAAAATTTATTGTCAAATTAGCAGGCAGAGTTAGAAGGAAATATTATACGTCTCTATCAACCAAATAATAAAGTCGTTAAAAATCTCTTTTTATGGAACTGAGAGCAATCTTAAAAAATGTTAGGGCTATAATTATTGATAGAAGTCCAATTAGAATTGCAGGCCAGAATAAACTATTCACAATAAATCTTTGATTTAGCATTATTGATAAAAATAATCCGCTCAATGGTTTGTAAAGTAGTACCACAAGAAAAAACATATATAGAATATTGAATAAAAAAGAAAGAGAAGCGCCTTGAGATGATGACAGTCTAATTGCGTTCTTTTCTCTGAAGTTTGAGTATATACCTCCCATTCCAAAATTGATTGAGATTATAGCCATTGCAGCTATTAAGGTTATAAATGAAGAAAATACCGTCAGCACAATCCCAAATTTGTAATTTGAAAAGAAGCTCAAGCTCAAAGAAATTAATAAAATGAGTGAGCTGAAAATCGTGATTTTACTTTTAAGAAATATTTTATTCTGAACAGGCGATGATTTCAATTTCCAAAAAGCTTGCCCTTCCAGACTAATTAAAGGGAAAATAAAACGGAGTGAGAGAGTGGAAATGAAAAGAAGATTAAACATGAATAGGGATAAATAAATCATTGTCTGTAAATTATAATTACCTAATCCTACAAATTTTACTCCGGCAACACTAAAAATGAAAACAGCGATTAAAAAAAGGAGAACTAAAAAATGAATGTACTGGCTTGGTTCTCTGATGAACATTATGAGGTCGCGTTTAATTATTGATTCTGACTGTGGTTTCAAAAATGAATTATTTTCCAAATTAAAAAATATTCTGCCCTTTTTCTGATTGTAGGTAAAATCCGAAACCATTTTTAGATTAAGGAGCCATGTCTTGAAATACCATCTGTGGCCAAGATAAATCGCGATTGAAAAGAGTAGTAAAGAAAATGCAATTTGTAATATTAGATATCCCATTGATAATAATAGGTCATTGTTTAATAGCCAGAAAGCTGATTGTGCAAACCAATTATTCGGAAACATTTTAATTAATGGTGAGACCAAATTTCCAAGATAAATGTCCTTTGTGAGAAACGGATAATATTTCATTACTGACGCTACTAAAGTTTTTGGAGAATTAAGATTGAAGTAAAAAGTGATGATAAGGAAATAAGAAAAGATCAAAGTATAAATCACTTTTTTAATCCCAAACCGACTGGCTAATCTTATCACTATTAAAAGAATTATAATACCGAGCGATGCGGCGCTGAACATTAACGGGATGAAATTAAAAACAAGAAGAAGAAATGCCCATATGCTAAGCTTAAAATAGACTACATAACCGGCAAGAAGTGAGATCAGCAACATAATTAGCGTTGATGAACTGTAGAAAAAGTTATCTAAGAATTTAATAGTGAATATTTTTGCGGGTGCAATTGGCTTTGTAATCAAGAAAGATATTTCACTCGATTTGTAAAGTGTTGAGTATGACACTATAATATTTCCAACATTAACCGAAATAAAAAATATAAATAGAATCATAGAGATGAATTCATGCAATAAAAACAAGCCGACTTTTATATCAACCAGGAGAAAATGGAATAATCTTTGGACAAATAAAAAACCACCGACCGCGAATGCGATGTAGATTAAGCTGCTGCCGAAACTTTTAACAATGCTGTTGAATGTAGCTTTCGTATCGAGTCTTAGAAAAGCAATTAATTTGAATTTCAGTATGTGAAGAATTTGCTTCATTACTCTTCATTTGTAAGTTGAATGAAAAGTTCTTCAAGATTGTGATTGTTTTCACGTTTTAGATCGTGTAGAACTTCGATGCTGCTGTTAAAAATTATATTCCCGTTGTTAATAATTCCAACATGCGTGCAAATTTCTTCTACAACATTTAAGCTATGAGTCGACATGAATATCGTCGTTCCGTTCTTAGATTTTTCTGCAAGCATTTTTTTCACATCGAAAGCGCTCTGTGGATCAAGGCCTATCATCGGTTCATCAACTATAAGTAATTCGGGATCGTGAAGAAATGCGGATGCAATTACAATCCTCTGTCTCATTCCTTGTGAATATTCCTCAGATCGTTTATCAATCCAGCTTCCAATTTTTAACTGCTCGGATAATTCAGTAATCTTATTTTTTATCTTATCCTTTGTCAGGTTATAAAGTCCACCGCTGAAATAAAGAAATTCTTTCCCGGTTAATTTATCGTAAAGAAACGGCTGATCCGGTATATAGCCGATTTTCATCTTAGACTCGATCGGTTTAACCCAGACATCAATGCCGTCCAAAAATATATTTCCATGTGAAGGTGAAAGTAATCCTGCAATCATCTTAATCGTAGTAGTTTTCCCGGCACCGTTAGGACCAAGGAAACCAAAAAGTTCTCCTTTATTGATCTTCAAATTAATTCGATTAACTGCAGTAAAACTGCCGAATATTTTTTCAAGATTCAGTAATTCTAACATAGAGCCTTAGTAAAATGTGGGTGAGTTAGATCTTGATTTTTTGAACGTCTTCAAGTGTAATGGTTTTCAAATCAACATCATCTTGTTCGAAGATGTTAAATATTCTTTCTTCTTGATTTGTAATTGCCGAGTATAAAATGTTTTTTGCCAGGTTTCCGTTATCAAAATTCTTTTCGTGTTTTTCGACGAGTTGCTCGAATCGGTCAAGCAATTCTTGCAAAGCACCTTCATCAAGAGCGTACCCATTTTTCTCTGCAATATCGGCGGCTATGCAAAGTAGCTGCATTGGAGAATAATCATCGAAATTAAAAACATTAGGAAAATAAGCCGACAAACCAGGATTTGATTTAAGAACGGATTTCATCTTTTCGCTTTGACTTGTAAGTATAACAAAAAATCTTCCTTTAAAATCGTGCATCCGTTTCAATATCATTTCTATTGCTTCCTGACCGTAATTATTCTCATCGGAGAATAAATTATGAGCATCCTTAATAATGAGTGTACCATCGAGTGCTTGTTGGATTATTTTATCGGTTTTTACAGCCGTTTGACCTTGATAACCGGCAACAAGATCGGCACGGTCAACTTCAACAATGTGATCCTTATGCAGTATACCAAGTTCTTTAAATATTTTGCTCATCAGTTTTGCCACTAATTTTTTCCCTGTACCGGAATTGCCAATAAAAACAGAATGCAAATTGCGGTCAACCGATTGCAGACCACGTTCTTTTTTCAACTGTGATATTTTTGCAAAACTGATCAATTTGTAGATATCACGTTTTACGTTATCGAGTCCAATTAATTGGTTAAGCTCATCAATATATTCTTGAAGTTTGAGCGGGTCACCTTGAACATCAAAATGTTTTGCCTCCACATCACGGTTTAGAACTTCGTTTATATCGCTAAGTTCTATTGTGTTAACTTTCTCTTCACTTCGTTCTTCTGTCGGAATGTCGGAAAGTCTGAGCAGCATTTTTTGTTTTACGGATTCAAGAATATTTCTAACAATACGCGCATTACCAAATTTTTTATCTCGGTTCTTATACAATTCATCAAAATGTTTCTGCAATTTTTCTTCAGCTTCTTTTGATATATTTTTTTTCTCTCTAATTAATGTTCTGTTCACAATTTCCATTAGTTCAGTAGGGGAGTAGTCTTCAAAGGTGAATGATTTACTGAACCGCGATTGTATACCGGGATTACCTGATACAAAATTCAACATTTCGTCGGTATATCCTGCGGCTACTACAACAAATTTACCGCGGTCATCTTCCATTCTCTTTAGTAAAATATCTATAGCTTCTTTCCCAAAATCACTACCGGAATCACTTGGCTTTAACAACGCGTAAGCTTCATCAATAAACAGCATTCCACCGAGAGATTTATCGATTAGACTAGTAGTTTTTTCTGCAGTTTGCCCCACGTAACCGGCAACCAAACCTTGCCGGTCTGTTTCAACAAGGTGCCCCTTTGATAAAATTCCAAGTGCCGAATAGATTTTTCCAAAAATACGCGCAACAGTAGTCTTACCTGTTCCGGGATTGCCAAGAAACAGAATATGTTCGCTGAATACTTTTCTAATATCTTCTCCCTGCTCATTAAAATAACGTGCAAGTTTCACCATATCCGCAATTTCTTTTTTGACTAAATTTAAACCGACAAGGTCTTCTAATTCCTTTAATGCTTCATTCAAGGATTCTTCGTTAATAGGGAAAATAATTGTTTTGGTAGATCTTTTGGAAAGGGTAGCCTTTATTACTTCATCATTGAAAGTTGTTATTAGCTCTTTCGTTCTTTCCTCTTCCGGTATCATCAAACATACTTTGCTAAGATTTCTTTTCGATTCATCAAAAAGTCTTTTTACAAGACGTGCGTTGCCGAACGATTTATCTCTGCTTTTGAAAAGCGAGATAAATTCTTTTTTCAATAATTCTTGCGCGTCCTCAGTAATTGCATAATCTTCTTTCTTCAAAAGCTGATTAAAAATAAGAATCATTTCGTCCGGAGAATAATCATCAAAAACAAATGTTTGGCTGAACCTGGATCTAAGTCCTGGATTGGAATTTAAAAACGATTCCATCTCTTCGGGGTAGCCGGCGACAATTACAACGAATTCTCCTTTGCGGTCTTCCATTCGTTTCAAAAGAATATCAATTGCTTCTTGACCAAAATCTTGACTACCGCCTTTTTTAATCAAAGTGTAAGCTTCATCAATGAATAAGACCCCGCCTATTGCATCATTAATTAGTTTTTCTGTCTTCTGAGCAGTTTCTCCAATGAATTGTCCTACAAGTGCAGAGCGGTCAACTTCAACGACATGACCATTCGGAAGAATTCCCATTGCGTAAAAAATATCTCCGAGCATTCGAGCAACTGTTGTCTTTCCGGTTCCGGGATTACCTAGGAATACCGCATTGATTGCAATTTTTTCTTCGGCTTTCAATCCGAGTCGTTTCCTCTCTTTCAGAAATTCAAGATAGGAGACAAAACTCTTAACAGATTCTTTTATACTAACCAATCCGGTAAAGTGATCTAGCTCTTCAAGAAGTTCCGCTAACGATTTTGTTGTATGTTGGGATTTGTTATTAGTTGACGGTCTCTCAATTTTCTTCTGCTCAAATTGTTTATCAAATGTTCTTTTTTCCGGAATGTCGAATCTCTCGTCAGTTTCCCGTACATTTTTATTTCCTATCCCGAAAAATTTTTCCCCGGTTTTGAAATTGTTAACATAAAATTCAATGCGTGCTTGTCCGGACTGCCAATCTTCAGATTGTTCAGAACTTAGAGATTGAACGAATATAACGGAGTCCCAAGCTTTGAGTACACTCATCTGAAAATTATTTCTACCAATCTCAAAATCATTATGATACCAAACCAGAGAACAGCTAAAGATTTTATCTTCTTTTTTATAATAAAGATTATTAAAAATAATTTCTGCGGCAATTATTCGTGTTGAGTTAGCAAAACTTTTGCAATAAATACGGGAACCGGATTTAGATTCTTCTACCGCGTCAAATAATTTTAAAGAATAAATATCAACGAAATCGTTCGGGTAATGATATGATTCAGTCTTATAATCATTTTCTGCAAATGAAGTAGTAGATTGTGATCGTTCCCGGATCATTCGTTCATGTGAAATTCTTTTCTGCGGTTCTGTCTTTACATCGGATTCCTGCTCCAGCTGAGAAAATTTTTTTAATGCATTATGAATGCTAGTAAATCTTTCATTCTTTTTATACTTATTTGCTAATGAATCTGCTTTCTTCAATGCAGGTTTAAGTTGGAAAAGATGAAGCATCGATTCTAATTCCATCAATTCCGCTTCGTCGTTTTTATTTTTCTCTAAAATTTTTCTAGCACAATAAAGAGAGAACCAAAATTCTTTGGCTTTAATTGCTTGCCCGGCACTTTCCAATATTGTATTAATATTCTTCGAGTTGATCAACATCTTACCTGTCCGGATTTGATTTGCTTGATCAAGCCAATCACGCATTTCTTTCCAAGAAGGATTTTTACCGTTATCTATTATGAGAGCTAGTTCAAGTGCGGCATTTGCATCTTCAAATTTTTGAAGTCCGGCATACGATTTAGATCGATTTAAATAGGTCCATGCAAGAATTTCTTTTTGTTTATCAATTGATTGATCTGTGTCCGCAATTGCACCTTCAAAGATGCTCATCCGGTAAAGCAGATAAGACCGATAAACACGAGCTTTGATTGAATCTCCCTTTAATTCAACAGATAGATTCGCATAATCCATTGCTTTTATAGGATTTCCATTTTCCAATAGTGCCCATGCGTAACAGATCGCAGCTTCACTATCATCGGGACGCGACTGGTAGACCTTTTCAGCAGCATTTAATGCTAAACGAAATCTGCCATTCCATAAGTGATCGTAAGCTTCTGCTTGTAGAGTATTTAGTTCTTCATCAAACAATCTGAACCCCGAATTGAATAATAATTGCATCTCGTAATTTTATAAAGTTAATATAATAACTTAAGTAGATTAACTGAAATATCCGGGATGTGTAATTTTTATTATTTTTAGATGAACAAATTGTAGGAAAACACGTCTAATGATCAAAGTTATGAGGTCTTTATGAAAATGAAATTAATTTCTGCAGTTTTATTTTTAGCATTTATTATTAGCGGCTGTGGTTTTTGGGGAGTGCGTGGAAATGGAAGGATTAGAGATGAAGCTCGTAAGGTAACAGAATTCCATAAAATTGAAGCTGGCGGTGCCTTCTCGATACATGTAAAAGTTGGTTCTGCAGCTTCTTTAAGAATTACTGCCGAAGAAAATTTATTGGGTTATATCCGGACAACCGTGAGAGGGAATAGACTTATTATCGATACACGTAAAAATATTTCCCCACGCAAAGAAATCTTAATTGAGATCACAACTCCAAATTTAACTGATATACAAGTTTCCGGCGCGAATGATATTGAAGTTGAAGGAATTAAGGAAACAGAATTTAATGTGGAGCTTAGCGGAGCCGGTAATATTCATTTACTTGGTGAGGTAGAAAGACTTCGTGCTGAACTTTCCGGCGCAGGTAATATTGATGCCAGAGAGTTGAAATCAAAAGAAACTTTTATTTCGGTAAGCGGTGCCGCTAGTGCCAATGTATATGCGACAAAATACTTAGATGCATCGGTATCGGGAGTTGGGTCGATAGATTATTACGGTAACCCGGAAAAAACAAAAACTAATGTATCCGGAGTTGGATCGATTACAAGAAAGTAATTAAAAATAATCTCATTAAAGAGCGGAATCTAGAGTTTCTAGTTCCGCTCTTTTTATTTAAACATATTTTGCAAATTCATTGGCAGCAATTATCTTTGAATATCGAAATCAGTTAATTCAAGAGAAAAATATGAAAAATATTCAAGTCGCAATTTTAATGGGGAGTGATTCTGATTATAATGTTATTCAGAAAGCAGAAGAAACACTTAATGAATTTGGAGTGGCTTTTGAAACAAGAATTCTTTCCGCACATAGAACTCCGAAACAAACCGTTGAATTTATTACCTCTGCTCAGAAGAATGGAGCAAAAGTATTTATAGCAGGTGCGGGCGGAGCTGCACACCTTCCAGGTGTTATCGCAGCTCATACAATTTTACCTGTAATAGGTATACCGATTCTTGGAAAATCGACCAATGGATTAGACTCGTTACTTTCAATTGTTCAAATGCCTTCTGGAGTTCCGGTAGCAACTGTAGCAATCGACGGTGCTAAAAATGCAGCATTGCTGGCAGTGCAAATTCTTGCGGTATCTAATAAACCCCTTGCAAAAAAAATGACTTTATATAAAATGCAGATGGAAAAAGAGGTTCTTAGAAAAGATAAGCTGTTACATCAAAAAAAATAGAAAGAATTATATTTGAATTTTAGTGCGATACTTTTCATTAGAAGTTGATCACGATTTATTTTTTCGACATAAATCATTGCAGTTCCACCATTAAATATATAGTCCCTTCACTCAACCGCGAACTTTCACTATTTACCCCTAGAACTATGATGTTTTAGGAAATTATAGAATATTATTCTCACACTTAGGAAATTCAGTCAATTCTAGCCGAATTTTATTTTGTTTAACGGTGAAATAAGAGGTTCATAAACCACATCTATTGGCATCTTATATGCAAATTAAAACAAAAATCTTCGAACAAATTGAGATCGTGATGAAAAAAGGAATCCTAGAAAAGTATTCACCCAATGATAGAAGCAACTTAATAGCACTTCTTCAAGAAGTTCAGGAAGCATACGGGTATCTTCCTGAAGACGATTTACGTGCAATTGCAGAATATATTAATCTTCCTTTTAGCTCAGTTTACGGCGTTGCAACTTTCTATAATCAATTCAGATTAAAACCATTAGGTAAGAATGTTATACGTGTTTGTAGAGGAACTGCGTGTCATGTTAAAAATTCGGCAAATCTTTTAACAGCATTAGAGAACGAACTTGGAATAAAAGCCGGACAGACAACCCGTAATAAAAACTTTACGCTTGAAACAGTTGCATGTATTGGCGCTTGCAGCATAGCTCCCGTAATAAATATAAACAAAGATTATTATGGTCGGGCAACAATAAAAGAGATTTCAAAAATTTTGGCAAAATATAAGAAAGAAGAAACACCTAAAAATAAGATTGAACAATTGGCAAATGCGGAATGAAAAATTTTCTTGAAAAATGTTGTGATCAATGCTGGCATTCGCCAGAAAATCCATGTGATATATTTATTGCGTGCTGTCTTGAAGGACCGTTATGCCATCAAGATAATGGCTGTAAAAAGAAATATGAAGATTTAAATAAATCTCTTAGATATATCAATCACGATATTCCCCTAATATTTATTGGTATGGGAACTTGCGGCTTGGCTTCCGGTGCCGATAAAGTAAAGATTGCAATTGAGGCTGAACTTGCTTCACTAAAATTAGAAGCTGTAGTCATACCAACAGGATGTATTGGATATTGTGCTAAAGAACCGATTGTTGATATCAAACTTCCCGGCAAAAACAGAATTTCTTATTGCGAAATTACACCTAAAGATGTTTCGCAACTTATTAATACTACGATTGTTAATGGATCAATATTTGAGAAAAAACTTTTAGGTTCTTTCGGTAAGAATGATGAAAATATTTGTTCAATTTCTGAAGTGCCATTTTTCAAACATCAGCAAAAAGTTGTACTGGAAAATTGCGGGGTAATTAATCCAAATTCGATAGACGAATATATATCGGCTAGCGGATTCAAAGCTGTGGATAAAGTTTTACGGTTAATGAGTCCTGAAGAAGTTATTCATGAAGTTAAAGAAAGTGGATTACGGGGAAGAGGTGGCGGCGGATTTTCTACCGGAACAAAATGGGAATTAGCCGGCAAAAAAAATGCTGAGCAAAAATATATTATTTGTAATGCTGACGAAGGTGATCCTGGTGCTTTTATGGATCGGTCCGTTCTAGAAAGTGATCCGTTTAGAGTTATTGAAGGAATGATTGTAGGTGCCTACGCAATTGGTGCTTCAAAGGGATTTATTTACTGCCGTGCCGAATATCCTTTAGCAATTCAGAGACTTAATGATGCAATTATAAAATGCAGAGAGTATGGATTACTAGGTGAAAACATTTTAAATAGCGACTTTGACTTCGACTTAAAAGTAAAAAAAGGAGCAGGCGCTTTTGTTTGCGGAGAAGAAACTGCTCTAATCGCCTCGATAGAAGGAAAACGCGGTATGCCTTCACCACGCCCACCTTATCCATCCGACGAAGGATTATGGAAAAACCCAACTATCATCAATAATGTAGAAACTTTTGCAAATGTACCAACAGTAATTAACCGGGGATCCTCCTGGTTCTCATCTATTGGTACCGCAACCAGTAAAGGGACTAAAGTTTTTGCTCTGAGCGGAAATATTACTTATAGCGGACTAGTTGAAGTTCCGATGGGAATAAGTTTACGCAAAGTAGTCTTTGATATTGGCGGCGGAATTGCAAATGGAAAAAAATTTAAAGCTGTACAAATAGGAGGACCTTCGGGCGGATGCTTGCCAGATTCCGTCCTTGACACTAAAGTTGATTATGAATCTTTGAAAAGTGTTGGAGCAATGATGGGATCGGGAGGATTCGTTGTTATGGATGAAGATTCATGTATGGTTGATATTGCTAAATTCTTTTTAAATTTTATTCAAGAAGAGTCATGTGGTAAATGTGTTCCATGCCGTGAAGGAACAAAAAGGATGCTGGAAATAATAGAGCGAATCCCTGTAAGTTATGCTCATAACGGTAGTAAGACAGATCAGCTGCAAAGATTTAAGGGTATAATACATCTTCAAAGATTGGCAGATGTAATTAAAGATACTTCTCTTTGTGGCCTTGGTCAAAGCGCACCCAATCCGGTTTTATCGGGCTTAAGATACTTCAGAGAAGAATATGAAGAACATCTTTTCGAGAGGAGATGCAAAGCTAAAGTTTGTAAAGATCTATTAACATATGAGATTGACCCCGAACTTTGCAGCGGTTGCGGTTTATGTATTAAAAAATGTGCGGCAGAAGCTATTATAGGAGAGAAAAAACAGCCGCATCAAATTATTGAAGTGAAATGTATTAAGTGCGGAATTTGCTTTGAGACTTGCCGGTTTGATGCAATAAGTATTAAATAAATTTTGGTAGGAGAATGAAGTGGTTGATTTGACCATAAATAATATAAAAATTAAAGCCGAAGAAGGTATGACAATTCTTGATGCGGCAAAGTCTGTTGGTATTCACATCCCAACACTTTGTCATATGAAAGGGTATTTCCCCACCGGGGCTTGTAGACTTTGTGTTGTTGAAGTTGATGGTATGAGAGGCTTAACACCATCATGTGCTTACCCGGTTATGCAAGGAATGAAAGTCGAGACAAATTCTTCACGAGTTAGAATTGCTAGAAAAACAATTATTGAACTTCTGATAGAAAATCATCCTCAAGATTGTTTGGTTTGTGTTAGAAATAAAAATTGCGAGCTGCAAGATTTAGCAGAACAGTACAGCATTAGGGAACACCGCTATGTTGGCGAAACGAAAGATCATGCTATTGATATCTCAAGTCCTTCTATGGAACGTGACCCGGCTAAATGTATCTTATGCGGAAGATGTGTTCGTGTATGCGGACAGCTTCAAAAAATAAGCGCCATAGATTTTACACATCGCGGTTTCACAAGCAATGTAACGACACCATTTAATAAAGGACTTAATGTTAGCGATTGTATTCTATGCGGTCAATGTATTCTTGTCTGTCCTACTGCTGCTCTTAGAGAAAAGAGTCATTCAAAAGAAGTTATGAGCGCAATAAATAATAAGAAGAAATTTACCGTTGCTCAAATTGCACCCGCTGTTAGAGCATCTCTTGGAGAAGAATATAATTTACCTCTCGGTACAAATGTAACGGGTCAAATTATAACCGGTTTAAAACGGCTTGGATTCAAAAAAGTCTTTGATACTAATTTTGCTGCCGATCTAACAATCATAGAAGAAGCATCGGAATTAATTAATAGAATTCAATCTGGAAAGACCTTGCCGATGTTCACAAGTTGTTGCCCGGGCTGGGTAAAATATATTGAACAAAACCGCCCCCAATTATTAGATCATGTTTCTTCGTGTAAATCTCCACACGAGATGGAAGGAGCCCTCCTCAAGACTTATTATGCTAAAAAAATGGGCATTGACCCGAAAGATATTTTTATAGTTTCTATTATGCCTTGCACAGTTAAGAAATATGAATCAACAAGAGCAGAATTAACAGAAGAACATATACCGGATGTTGATGCAGTATTAACGACTCGTGAATTAGTTAGACTATTCAAAATGTCCGGGATTGATTTTAATGATCTGGCAGAAGAAGAATTTGATAGCCCTCTCGGAGAATCGACCGGAGCTGCGGCAATATTTGGTACAAGCGGTGGAGTGATGGAAGCCGCTCTAAGGACGGCATACTTCAAATTATCTGGTGAAGAACTTGACAATATTGAGCTGATTGATGTACGAGGCAATTCAGGAATTAAAGAGAGTACAGTTTTAGTTGATGGTCTAGAATTAAATGTTGCAGTTGTCAACGGAATCGGGAATGTTGGAAAAGTTTTAGACGACATCGAAAATGGAAATTCAAAATATCATTTTATAGAAGTGATGGCATGCCCCGGTGGTTGTATCAATGGCGGCGGACAGCCAATACATCAAAAAAATAAAAAAGTAGAGAAACGCATTCAAGCTTTATACGAAATCGATTCTAAAATGAAACATAGACGATCTCACGAAAATGAATCGGTTAAAAAATTGTACAAGGAATTTCTTGGAGAACCCAATGGTCATATCTCACATGAAATTCTTCATACTGAATATGTTGATCGGAAAAAGATTTTACTCGGTAAATAAATGTCACATGGAATAGTTAGTACCATAGGTCAGCGGTGTAAAAGATGTTACTCTTGCATTAGAGAATGTCCAGCACGAGCTATCCGTGTTGTAGATGGTCAAGCCGTAGTGATCGAAGAAAGATGCATTGTTTGCGGTCATTGTGTGAAAGTTTGTTCACAAAACGCAAAAAAAATCTTAAATGATATTGACAAAGTGTTGACTGAGATAATTCCTAACGGTAAAGCCGTTGCTATACTGGCTCCATCGTTTCCGTCATCTTTTCCTCTAAATTATTCCAAAGTTGCATCCGGGCTGAAAAGGATTGGATTCCATTCAGTGATGGAAGCTGCTTTTGGTGCAGATTTGGTAAGCGACTTATACACAAAATATTTTGATCACACCGACGATAGAACAATTATTAGTTCGCCATGTCCTGCAGTTTATAATTTGATCGAAAAATATTATCCGGAAATTGTTCCTAATCTGGCAAAAGTTGTTTCACCAATGATCGCAATGGGACGGTACATCAAGAAAAATTTTGGCAATGAAACAAAAATCGTCTTCATAGGTCCTTGTGTTGCAAAGAAAAGTGAATATATAGATGATGAAGTGATTGGGGTGATTGACGCAGTTCTCACATTCAAAGAATTAAAAGAAATTTTTGAAACGCTTCATATCGACATATCTGAATTGATGGAAACAGAACTTGACGCTCCGCATGCTTACATGGGTAAATCATTCCCGTTGACGGGCGGATTGTTGAAAACGGCAAATATCTCCAGTGATATACTTCATAAAGAAATTATAGTAGTTGAAGGAAAAAACAGAGTAGTTGAGATTATGGATGAAATTCAAAATGGGAATTTAAAATCGAAATTCATCGATATTCTTTTTTGTGAAGGCTGCATCAACGGTCCCGCAATTGATTCTGATCTAAATTACTATTCTCGCAGAGAAAAAGTAATTGGTTTTATAAACGATAATATAAATGCGTTTGATAAAAATGTTTGGAAAAGTAATTTATACAATAGCCGCGAGATTGATTTAACTCGTGAGTTCCACTCAAAGAGCCAACGGCGCCCAATGCCAAGCGAAGAAGATATAAAGGCAATTCTCACGAGTACAAATAAATTCTCTAAAACAGACGAACTTAATTGCGGTTCGTGTGGATATCCAACATGCCGCGAGTATGCAATAGCAATTGCAAAAGACCTAGCGGAAGAAGATATGTGTTTACCCTTTTTAATAGATAAGTTGGAACTTGCATATCAAGAGTTGAAGGAAACACAAGTTCAACTTCATAGCGCTGAGAAACTTGCATCAATTGGACAGTTGGCAGCTGGCGTTGCACATGAAATTAACAATCCGCTCGGTTCAATAATGTTATACGCTTCAATGTTGAGGAGAAAAATTGATAAAAATGCCGGTGATCAACAGAGCAGCGATGATTTAAGACTTATTATGGATGAAGCAACAAGATGTAAAAATATTGTCTCAAATCTCCTCAATTTTGCCCGTCAAGGAAAGATAAAAATATCGACAGTGGATCTTGCAGAAATGATCTCGACAATTATCAAGACTTTAAAAGCAAATCCAGATTACTTTAAGATTTCTTTCTCATTAAATGAACTATCGGATGAATTGAAAATTGAAGGTGATGCTGATCAGTTAAAGCAAGTCTTTCTGAACCTCATTGTAAATGCGTGTGAAGCAATTGAATCTAGTCCGATTAAACTAGTGACCGTAAATGTTCTTAATAGTAATGAAAATGTAATTGTTGACATCATTGATACAGGATGTGGAATTCCGGAAGAAAATTTAAATAAAATATTTACTCCATTTTTTACTACAAAAAAAATAGGAAAAGGCACAGGTCTTGGATTAGCAATAACATACGGAATTATTAAAATGCATAATGGTGATATAAAAGTTAAAAGTGTTGATGGAAAGGGAACAACTTTCACTATAAGACTTCCCAAGAAATTGCAGTCACAAACTGCAAATATGAATTAGCGAGGACATTATGATAGCAGGAAAATATAAGAAAATACTTTTGGTTGATGATGATATTGATCTTTTGGAACAAAATAAACTCCTTCTTGAAGCAAAAGGATTTGAAGTAGTAACTGCCGAAAGCGGTGAAGATGGATATAAAATATTTCAGAGAGAGAAACCGGATGCAGCAATAGTTGATCTTATTATGGAACAGATGGATTCGGGATTTATTCTCTGTTACAAAATAAAAAAAACAGAAGTTGGCAAAAAAATCCCGGTATTTATTTTAACATCGGCAACTTATGAAACGGGATTCAAATTCAGTTCGTCATCGCCTGAAGAAAAAGAATGGATTAAGAGCGATGGGATCTTGAATAAACCTGTTGTTATTGAAGAACTGATTGCAAAGCTAGAAAATTATAACGCAGTCGAAAACATTTAAATTCTTGTTGATAAATTGAATACGAAAAAAGAAAATATTTTGATTATTGATGACGAAAAAGGATTACGCCTTGGTGCCCAGCGTTTACTTGAAGATGAAGGTTATATTGTTGAAACAGCTGAAAATGGAAAATCTGGAATTCATCTCGGAATCTCAAATAATTATGACGTTGCCGTGATTGATTTAAAGATGCCTGATATAGACGGACTTGAAGTTTTGAAACAAATAAAATTAACCAGACCGAACACTGTCTGTTTTATTGCAACCGCGTTCGCTAGTTATGATACGGCAATCCAATCCACACGTTTGGGTGCTTTCGGGTATATTCCCAAACCTTTTACTCCTGAAGAGTTAATATATCAAGTTGAACTTGGAGTTAAACAAAGAAAATTAATTATTGAATCCGAAAGACTTAAAAAAGAGAGTGAGGAAAATCTTTTAGTAATTGCTTATGAAAAATCACGTCTCAATGCAATTATTAAATCCATAAGCGATGGAGTACTTGTAATTAACAGAGTTGGAGAAGTAGTTTATTTCAATTACGCTGCCCTAAAATTCCTAAATATTTCTGAACTTAAAATCGGCGATACGGCAATTCAAAAACTTCCGGAAAAAATAATTGAAATAATAAAAAATATTCTTTCCGCAGATAAAGTCCTTCTCAAAACTTATTCTATCCAGATTGAACTGCTGCCGAATAATGAATTAGTGATAGAAGCGGCATGCACACCGGTTCCTCATCCGGACGGCAGCATTGCTGGTGTAGTAATTGTTTTAAGCAATATTACACAATTCAAGAAAATAGAGCAGATCAAATCGCAGTTCGTATCAATGGTAGCGCATGAATTAAAAACTCCTCTTTCTGCTGTTCAAGGATTTTTAAATATTCTGTTGGATGATACGATAGTAATTGATAAAGAAAAAGAAAAAGATTATTTGAAGCGTTCTGTTGTTCGCTTAAATAATCTTAAAGAATTAGTTAATGATCTACTCGATATCTCTCGTATGGAATTAAAGACTAAACAACGTGAAATAGAAGAGATTCATCTTCATGAAATTCTTCATAATACGGTTCAACTTTTAGAACTAGAACTTAAAAAGAAGAACATTTCATTAGTCTCTACAATCGAAAAAGATTTACCGTTAATAAAAGCTGATCAAAACGAAATTACGAGGATATTGACCAACCTTTTAAGTAATGCAATTAAGTATAACAAGATCGGCGGTAAAATATTAATAGACATCTTCACGAAGAAAAATTACATTTCTATAAGAATTAAAGATACCGGAATTGGAATGAGAGAGGAAGAACAGAAAAAACTATTCAATGAATTTTACCGCATAAAAAATGATTTAACACGCGGCATAAGCGGCACGGGGCTTGGTCTTACAATTGTAAAAAGAATTGTAGATTCATATCATGGTAAAATTGAAGTAGAATCGACTTATGGTGAAGGAACATCAATCACAGTTATTTTACCCATAAATATTAATTAACAAATGGAGAGCATAATGGCACTTATAGCAATTATCGACGACGACCCGGATATTCTTGACGCGAGCAGTTTGGTATTGAAATCGAAAGGATACAATGTAATAACCGCCACTAACCCGAGTGACGGTTATAAAATTGTAAAAGAGAAAAATCCAAATTTAATTATTCTTGATGTTATGATGGATGAGCCGGATGATGGATTTTTTCTTGCACAAAGATTCCGTAAAGAAAAAATTATGACACCGATTCTAATGTACACATCGGTATCAAAAGCAATCGGATTTGAATTCGGAAAGAACGAAATGGTTCCTGTAGATGATTTTGTAGAAAAACCAATTTCACCGGATGAACTTGTAAAAAAAGTAGAAAGTTTGTTACAAAAAGTTGAGGAGAAACGATAATGCTAGTACTAGAAAAAAATGCTATGACCGAAGAGATCGAGATTCTTGTCGATAGATACGGCAAAGATCGTTCATCGCTTTTGCCGATTCTTCAAGATATCCAAAGAAGTCATAAATACATTCCGGATTTTGCTCAACAGGAAATTGCCCGCTTACTCGGTATTCATCCGGTTGAAGTTTACAGCGTTGTTTCATTTTATTCATTCCTCAACACACAACCGAAAGGAAGAAATATTGTGCGACTATGCCAAACTATCACTTGCGATATGGCTGGTAAAACTGCAATTGCTAAAGCTCTCGAAAGAGAACTTGGAATAAAATTCGGCGAAACAACGAAAGACAATAAATTCACTCTTGAATATGTGAATTGTTTAGGAATGTGCGATCAAGGACCCGCTCTATTAGTAAATGAAAGAGTCTATTCAAAAATTTCTCCCGAATCTGCTGTTTCAATTCTTAGCGAGGTGAAATAATTATGGAAAAGAATAAACGAAAAGGAGCTGTTTTATTCTCTGACTACAAACGCGGAGATGGAATTAAAAAAGCAATTGCAAAGTCACGAGAAGATATACTATTTGAAATTCGCGAATCGAAATTAAAAGGGAGAGGCGGAGCTGGTTTTCCAACTGCTACAAAATGGATGATGGTAGCCGCCGCAAATTCTGATGAAAAATATATTATTTGCAATGCAGATGAGGGTGAACCGGGAACATTCAAAGACCGTGTTCTGCTTCTCGAATACCCCGAATTAGTTTTTGATGGAATGGTAATTGCCGGATATGTTATTGGAGCCAAGAAAGGAATTATATACCTGCGCGGTGAGTACGAATACATGAAAAAATCTTTGGAAGATTATCTTGAAGCAATGAAAAAAGATAAACTGCTTGGCAGTGATATTCTCGGAAAGAAAGGATTCGACTTTGAAATCGGTATCAGAATGGGAAGCGGCGCTTATGTTTGCGGAGAAGAGACAGCTTTAATTGAGTCGCTTGAAGGAAACCGAGGTGAAGCAAGAAACCGACCTCCATTTCCAGTAACCACCGGCTACCTGGGAAAACCAACAACAGTTAATAATGTTGAAACATTAGCTTCTATTCCGCACATCGTAAACAAAGGCGGAGAGTGGTTTAGAAAACACGGGACTGATAAATCCTCTGGTTCTAAATTGTTTTCTGTTTCCGGCGATTGTGAAAAACCAGGTGTCTATGAATTACCTTGGGGTACAAAAATATCCGAACTTTTAGAATTAGTCGGCGCAAAAAATACAAAAGCTGTCCAAGTTGGCGGAGCTTCCGGCAATTGTCTTCCTAAATCTCAATTTGAACGGACGCTTGCATATGAAGATGCCGCAACCGGCGGTTCAATAATGATATTCAATGAAAGTAGAAATATGCTCCATGTTTTGAAAAATTTTATGGAGTTCTTTGTTGAAGAATCATGCGGGCAATGCACACCATGCAGAATAGGAAATGTTAAATTGCTCGAAGGTGTAAGGATGATCGAAAAAAACGAATTCACATTTGCTTATATCAATCAGTTAAAAGATCTTGGACGTACGATGCAGGTTGCATCTAAATGTGGATTAGGGCAATCGAGCCCCAACTCATTCATCTCAATATTAGAAAATTTTAAAGAAGAAATATTCAACGGTAACGGAGGACACAATGGAAAGTAAAGATAATTTGAGAGCGCCGGTTAGTCAAAAACCGTTGACGATTGAAAAACCTACTGATTTAACTACAATCGGCGGAACCATTACGGTTGAAATAAACGAAAAGAAAATTACTGTCCCGCTTGGAACCACAATTCTTGAAGCGTGCAAGATGAGCGGCATAAGTATTCCAACTTTGTGTAACCATGAGGATTTGTGTGTAGCCGGAGTTTGCAGAATATGTGTTGTAGAAGTTGAAGGGATGAGAACACTTCAAGCATCTTGTGCATACCCAATCACTGCACCAATGAAAATAAAGACCTCAACGCCAATGGTTCGAAAGGCACGAAGAAATATTATAGATTTAATGTTGAGTGAACATTACGGCGAATGTTATTCATGTTTTAGAAATGGTAAATGTGAATTGCAAGCTCTTGCTAAAGAGTATGGTGTTGATAGTTACACTTACGGTCATGTTACAGAACCAAAGTATGAAATTGATAAATCTTCATATTCCGTTATTAGAGATATGAGTAAATGCATTCTCTGTAAACGTTGTGTTAGAACTTGTATTGATCTTCAGGAAGTAGGTGTTCTTGAAGCTGTAGACAGAGGAGACAAAACTCATATCAGTACATTTTTAGATAAACCATTGAGCGATGTAATTTGCATCAATTGCGGGCAATGTATTAACCGGTGCCCAACTGCTGCTTTACGAGCTAACGATCCATCTGATGAAATTTGGGCGGCTATTGACGATCCTAAAAAACATGTTATTATTCAGACGGCTCCGTCACCAAGAGCTGCAATTGGAGAAGAATTTGGATTAGGTGCAGGTCATTCAATGACAAGAGAATTAAATACAGCGCTTAAGAGAATTGGTTTCGATAAAGTATTTGATACCAATTTTACAGCCGATTTAACAATCATCGAAGAGGGGACAGAATTAATTCTTCGTTTATATAAAGCACTCGTTCAAAAAGAAGAAGTCGCACTTCCGCAATTCACATCGTGTTCACCTGGCTGGGTCAAATTCCTTGAACATTATTATCCGGAATATATTGACAATTTAAGTTCAGCCAAATCTCCTCAACAGATGTTCGGCGCACTCATTAAAACCTTTTATGCACAGAAGGTTGGTATTGATCCTGCTGATGTTGTATCCGTTGCATTGATGCCGTGTTCTGCTAAAAAATTCGAATGCAACAGACCGGAAATGAATGATAGCGGTTTTAGAGATGTTGATTACGGCTTAACAACACGCGAAATGGCTAAAATGATTAGAGAAGCAGGAATCAATTTGCCGGAAATGCCTAAGAGTGATTTCGATAATCCATTCGGTGAAGCATCCGGCGCTGGATTAATATTCGGTGCTACTGGGGGTGTTATGGAAGCAGCGATCCGGTCGGTTGTCGAATTCGTTTTAGGTAAAAAAGCTGAGGACATTTTTGCAAACGCAAATATTATTCCATTACGCGGATTTGATGGTGTTAAGTATATGGAAATTCCAATTGGTGATAAAGTCGGTCCGGTTCCGGAGATACTAAAACATTTAGTACCTAATTGGGATTGGCTTAAAGGAGCAACTTTGAAAATAGCAGTGGCTCATGGTACTGCAAATGCTAAAAAAATTATGGATGATATAAAAGCAGGCGGTAAATTTTCAGAATGTCATTTCATAGAATTTATGGCCTGTCCCGGTGGCTGTATAGGTGGCGGTGGACAACCAATTCCAACAACTCCTGAAATTCGGAAGTTAAGAGCCAAGGCAATTTATGCTGAAGATGAATCTCTTGAGCTTCGTAAGTCGCACGAAAATCCACACGTAGTTCAGATTTATGAAGAGTTCTTGACCGATGGTCCGTGCGGACATAAATCTCATGAATTACTTCATACTCATTATACACCTCGCGGTAGATACATAGTTTAATTGGTAAGGAAGGGCTCAAAATATTGAGCCCTTCCTTATTTTGGAAAAGAAGATGAATGATGATTCAGACGATAGATCAAATTGGAAATTTGGAATATTTTATTTCGATTCTGAGAACCAGAAAGTTTTTGTCCCTAAACGAGTTGGTATTGGGTGGACATTGAATTTTGCCAGATGGCAGACTTCAATAATTATTGGAGCCCTACTAATTATTTTAGGAATCTCTTTTTTCACTACACTGATATGAGATTCGTTTACTTTAAATTACAATCTGCCTATATTAATTGTGATTCTCAACGCAAGATTATTAATTCTTTAGAATATATATGCTAAATCTTGTACCAGAGTGGACTTATCATTATGGCGAATTTTGGAAGGCAATAAAGACTCGTAATCTCTGGTTTATACGGCTAAGATACCTCGCCTCTGTTGTACTATTCGGTTTTTTTATTACTGGACAATTTCTTTTTCACTTAGAATTTTCAATTGACCAAATAATTGCCATTAACGGCATTAATATTTCAATTCTCCTCTACAATGTACTTGTTCATTCAATTCGGAAATATGTTTCTACCGATCCCGGTAAATTTAATGGACTTCATCTTTCACTTATCCAGATGATTTTGGATTTAACCGCTTTAATGCTTTTGGTTTATTACACAGGTCTAATTGAATCTCCGCTTTACATGTTTTTTATCTTTCATATGATAATTGGCAGTTTAATTTTACCCGGTTATATAATATATCTCACTGCAGGATTAATTAGTTGTGTGTTCGCTACTCTGACTTTATTTCAAAAACTAAATTGGATACAGCACCATTTTATTCCCGGACTCTATGTTGGCTCCCAGCCGCATACCTTAACTTATGATATTCTCTTTGTAATAATTTTCGCAATAATGTTATTTATTTCAGTGTACATTGCTAATAAAATTGCGCACCAACTATACCAGCGGGAACAACAGCTGCGTTCATCATTAGAAAAGCTTAATGAGGCTGAGATTGCAAAGCAAAAATATACTATCGGAATCGTTCATGAAATTAAAACACCCATTGCGGCTGTTCATTCTATTTTAGAATTAATAAAGAATGGTTATGTAGGAACCGTGAGTGAGTTAGTTGAACAAAAAATTCAGCGTGCTGAACTTAGAACTGAGGAAGCACTGCAACTTATCAAAAACATTCTTAACATTTCTAAACTTAGATTACTGGAAATTAATCTTACCGATGAGATTAATTTAAGTGTCTTCATTAAGAATCTACTTGATACTTTCAGTGAATTGGCAAAAGATAAATCAATCAATATGATTTTTATCGATAATACAAACGAACAGCTAATCATAAAATCCGATAAAATACTTTTAGAGCTGGTTGTTTCAAATGTGATCTCGAATGCGCTAAAATATATTGAAGATGAGGGAACGATAGAAGTTAGATTAGACTCTAATGCTGATAGATTTACTTTAGAAGTTTGTGATAACGGGATTGGAATTCCACAAAAAGACATTGATAAAATATTTGAACAATTTTACAGAGCTTCCAATATCAATAAAACCATACACGAGGGAAGCGGAATGGGATTAGCTATTGTCAAAGAGATTGTGGAAAAACTAGGCGGGGTAATAAAAGTTACAAGTCCCTCACGTTTGACTCAAGAAAATAGACCCGGAACAAATTTTGAAATTATTATTCCTATTAGCTATAAACAAAACGAGTATGATATTTTTGAAGTCACGAAAGAGGATTACTTAGAAAACTAAAATATTCTTTAGACATTTTAGCTTTTGCCTTCTCTGCTAATTTAAGGTTCGGAAATATCCCATATACTGTTGAACCGGAGCCAGAAAGAAGAGCAAAAAATGCCCCGTATTCATACAACTTATTTTTAATTTCTTCAATCACTGGAAATTTCTCAAACACATACTTTTCGAAATCGTTTTTGATCACTTCTTTGATAATGTTATAATTTATTTTCCCTTCTTTCACAATTGAATTAAAATCGAACTGAAAATTGATGGGAGAGATATTCTGGAATGCTTCTTTTGTTGAAATATTAATTCCGGGATTTATAATTAATATTGGTTCGGTTATTTCAAAGTCTACGTAATTAAGAATTTCACCCCGAGAGGTACCAATTGCCGGTTTTGATTTTATGAAAAACGGAACATCAGAACCAAGCTCCAAAGCCAGAGCAATTAATTTTTCATGATTAAGTTTCAGCCTAAACATTTCATTAAGCGAAATTAAAGTAGCAGCCGCATCTGAACTTCCTCCGCCAAGACCCGCTTGCGACGGAATAAATTTTTTAAGTTCAATTTTTACCCTTATTATTTTTCCAGAAACTTCTTCCAGAAGATTTTTTGCCTTCACTACAATATTAGAGTGGTCTTTTGGAATCAAATCTGAATTGCAGTAGAATTCAAAATGATTTGCCTGCTCGAAAATCAAAATATCAAAAAGATCCGAGATAGGGTAGAAGAGTGTTGAAAGATTATGAAAACTATCTTCTCTTTTAGAGAGAATTGATAATCCAATATTTATTTTCGCCGGAGCTTTAATTTCGATATAATTCATCAAACATAACCTTGATTGCACGGGTGTGATCTGGATTTGAGCCGCAGCAAGATCCTGCATACATCGGATTCAACTCTAATAATTGTTTAATTTCAATCGAATAACTTAGTGGATCGAGTACACATTTTATAATTGCATCAGAATGTTCACTTCCACCGCAATTAAAATAAAATCCCCATTTTTTAGGAGGAATATTTTTTTCAAAATATTTATTTAACAATTGCGGAGTAACGCAATTGAATCCAATACAAGTTGGTGAAAATTCAGAAATAAATTCGACTGCTTCATTCAACGGTTCGCCGCTCAAAAGTTTTAGCTCATCATTGAAGTATAGATTTACGGTAAATGGATAGGAGTTTTCAGAACAGAAATCGCAAATGATCTTAATCTCATCCCAATGACTTTGCGTTTCATTCCAGATTAGATCACAACCGCTTTCCCAGAGTTGCTCAATATGTAACTTATGATTGTAATCTAATTTATTTTGGGTAATTGATCTTTCTATTTGATAACAATCTTCAGCGGGTGCGTTCGAACCAGCAACTAAAATTTGTTTCTCTTCAATAGCGTCAAATGCCAATTGCACTCCGCAGCGGATAAACTCTTCATTTGTGATATGAAGATTGGATTGATTGAAAGCATTTGGATTTGAACGGAATGTATTCGTCGTTATAATTTCTGCTCCCGCATCAATGTAATCCTTGTGAATTTGTACAACTGCATCAGGATGAGTTATGTTAGCTATAGAAGACCAAAGATATTTATGAAGAGGTATATTCTTCTGTTGTAAAAGACTCCCCATCGCGCCATCTAGTAATAACGGTCGTTTTAATGATTCATACTCTGCGATGAGGTCAATTCTACTTCGATTCATTTTTTTGCTTATCAAAAAATGTCAAGGATTCATTTACTATCCTTTCGAGGTCAATCATCTGAATGCACTCCAGATTATAAGGACAAACTTTTTTCCAGCAAGGCGCGCAGAAAAGATTTTCTGGAAACAACTTAACGCCTCTATCATATAAGTCAATTTCAGTCCAGCAACTTAACCCGAACCATGCGATCACATATTTTTTTAATGCTATTGCCAGATGCATTCCGAATGAATCGCCTGTAATAATTAATTGTGGAATACTCTCATAACAAGCTCCTTTTCGGACACCGTCATGTGTTGGAGTATTTATTATCCGTCCTTTAAAATTCTCGGCGATTACTTTATTTCTCTCTTCGTCTTCCGGACCGCCAAGGAGCATAATCTTAAAACGATTATAACTTAAGAACTTTTCTATCAATACAACGTGCTGCTCTATTGTCATTTTTTTGTTTGGGAATAGAAGAGAACAGCCGGTATTAAAACCAACTATTTCATCATTCTCCCTTACACCAATTTCATTTTTGTATTTCTCTATGAAATCATTCTCGGCAGTTGTAAAATTAAAAACATAGTCGTCCCGGTTATAATCGAGCTCAAATGTCTCAGCAAGATAGTCCTGCCCGTATCTTTTGTTTACTTTGAATTTCAGGTGGTCATCCATACCAAGACGGTAATTGTATTCAGCGCCATTGTTCAGCGGTATTATCTGTCCATTAGAGTTTATTCCAAAACCAAGACGTTCTTTTGCCTTTACTTGCATTGCCAAAGCACCGGAGCGAATTGATTTATCAACATTCATGACGATATCAAAATCTAAAGACTGAAGAATCAATAATGATTCAAAGTCAAAAACTAGTACTCTATCGATGTAGGTGTTGTTCTCAAGTAATCCTGATGCAACCTTTAGCGTAATCCAATAGATTGTAGATACAGGATATTTCCGTTTGATTGATTGAAGCTGGGCAGTCGTCATTAAGACATCTCCCATCGCATCAAGGTTTATAATTAAAATTTTTGTTCCAATCGGGTTCATTTCTTTACATCCGTCTTCCCAACAATTATGATCCGGAAAACAAGGCTTATATCCATTAAAGTTTTTACAGTTTGGAGCTTGTTTATTCATTTCTTTCCTTCTCTATATAGATTTTCTCAAAAAATGGAATGAATTTATTTTTTACTTCCTCAAAAGTAATGTTTTGTAATGTTGGTTCTTCGGTTATTATGGCTTCATATTCAGATTTATAAGGCGACCAGATCTTATCAGTTGTGTTATATTTAACATAAAGCCCGAACAATGGTTTTTGAAATACAGAAGCAACATGAACAATAGAAGTATCCGGAGTAAACAAAAAGTCGATTAACGGAATCATTGCACAGAATTCATCAAATGTTGGGCGGTAAAATATTGGAATATTATTATTCGAAATCTGTGAAGCATTATTCAAATCTTTTGGGGAACAGAGCAAAAGCACATTAACATCATAAGTTGACAATTCTGCAATGAGAAGTCTATAATTTGCCACTCCCCAAAACCTTGCCTCGTTGCCGGCTGAAATGTTTATACCAACTAAGAAATTCTTTGCAGAGTAATTATTTTTTACAAATTCTTCTGCAGATTTAGAAGAAGTTAACTTCGGCTCAAAGAATATATTTATTTTATCCGGGTTTATTTTTAATCCAAAAAGTTTTCCAAATTCCAACATTCTATTTACAACATGGTATTTCGACGGGTCCAATTTGAGAACGGTATGAGTATAAAGCTTAGCATTCTTTTTTTTGAGACCAAATTTGTATTTGCTTTTAGCAAATGCAATTAAATAGCTTACTGTTGATGATACATCGTCATGCAAATCAACGATAGCATCAAATTCGAACCTATTTACCATTTTAATTAAAGTTCGAATACCATGAATACTTTTACGGTAGATTATTAGCTCGTCTGCTAAGTTTGGATTTTCAAAGATAAAGTAGTTCTGACTACCTGCCAATACATAAACTTTGCAGCCAATCTGTTCCTTGATCTCTTTTAGCAGTGGGGTTGTAACAAGTGCGTCACCAATTCTATTCAATCTAATGAATAGAACTTTGCTTTCTCTAGAAATTATGGGTAACTCATTTTGATTTGCATTCTTCCTTATCAAAAGAAGTAATGAAAGCATAAATCTTCTAAATAGTATCTCGATTTTTTTCAACTCTTAATCAGTATGTTGTTTTTTGAAATTAGATAATCAACTTTATCTAATACCTTTTCAAGAGGAAGATCGCGGAAACATTCATGCTGTTTAGGACAGACAAGCAGGTTGCATTCTATACAATCCAGTTCATCCAACCTTACCCACTCATGCATTTCACCGAATGGACCCTGCATATGCGGACTTGTGGGACCAAACAATCCTAGTACCGGTGTACCAACTGATGTAGCAATATGCATTGGTCCGCTATCGTTAGCAATTAAAATTTTACATCGTGCTATCAATGCTGCTAGTTCTTGAATTGTAGTTTCCGGAGCAATGATTGATTTATCACCGATTAGAGATTGAATTTTGAATGCATCTTCCTGATCAGATTTTCCCCAAAGAATAAATATCTTTGCGTTATATTTTTTGATCACAGCTTTAGCAATCTCTGCAAACTTACTGGGATCGCATTTCTTTGATTCCCATCCGCCGGTGGGGCATATACCGACGACAAAATTATTTTCTATAAAACTGTCTCTAAGATATTTCTCCGCAACCCGTAATGCTGCTGGACTTATATAATAATACAACTGTTTATAAGAAGAATTCAACCCAATCATTTTTAATGTTTCGAGATGAAGTAATGCAGAATGATATTTTCCTCGTTCAGCGGGACCATATAAATTATAAGCGTATCTTCTTCCTCGATAGGGAAATCCAACACGATATTTTGCTCCGCTGAAAAAAGTTACCAAAGCGGTTGAGGGATTCGAAAACAAATCAAGGATTAAATCGTATTTATTCTTTCTGATTTGTAGTACCATCGAAACTTTATTCCAAAAGTTGTTACGATCGAAAATCAGAACTTGTTTAATTTCTTTTAGACCGGATAATCCGGGTTGTGAAGGTGATTCAACTAAGTAATCAATCTGAGCTTTCGGAAAATCTTTTCTAAGATTATCGATAACGATCGTTGAGAGAACAACATCACCGATACCACGAAGCTTGATAATAAGTATTTTTTTTACTTTTTCTTTTCTGATTGGTTTCACTCAATAACCGAATTTATTTTAATAACCCATCCTTATTGGAAGAAATCTCTTCTCAATTCATAATTCAATTTACGAAGAATCTCTTACTCCATCAATGAGGTAGTTGTTAAGAATCTTTATTCAATCACCACTTCACAATCCTTTGGAATTTCGGGTTTTACCAGTAAAACATTTTCTTTTGTAACAGTTACTTGACCCGGTTCATGTCTCTGGTTTTTGTTCACATATTTTTTCAAAGTATAAGTAACTGGAACAACTTTAGAAGTCTTAGCTTTGCTGTAAAATGCTGCAACTGATGCGGCTTTCTGCAATATATTCTTTGGTACTACTTCTTTTGTGTTTTCAACTCTCAAAACAACATGCGAACCAGATACTGAGCGTGCGTGGAACCAAAAATCATTCTGTTTGGCAAATTTAGTGGTTAGAATATCGTTATTCTTACTATCCTTACCAACGTAAATATGGTACTTACTTTCTAATAAAAAATGACGGAACGAATATTTATCCTTTTTCTCATCATCTTGCATCACTTGAGATTTCATTTTTAATTCTTTTTTTATTTTTAAGAGTTGATCTTGTTCTTCGGTTAATTCAAACCTTGTTCTAATTTTTACTATCCGCTCGAATTCCTTTTGATTATAACTCAGCAATTCTTTTGATTTCTGATATTCTATTTTTTCGGATCTGGATTTATCGTAGTAACGGTCTACATTCTGATGCGGTGAAAGTTTTTCGTCAAGGATTATTTTCAGTTCTTCACCGGAGATATAATCACTCACTATTATTTCTTTTAGTCCCTTATGCAATAATTTAATATTTGCAAGTAATAAATCACCGTAATGATGATAAATAGTTTCTTTCGAACCCGAATCTACTCGAATTTTCAGATTGTTCAACTTGTGAGAAAGAGATTCAATTTGCTTTGTTAGGAAATTTTCGATTTCTCTTCTCACATCTTTTACTCTAGATTGAGAATAGGAGAGGGCGAAATATTTATTTAATGCATCAAAGTAATTGACAAATTCAGAATGATCTTCCAGGATATTTGCGCTTTTAAATCTCTTCGGATGAAACTTTGGCTTATTTGCATTCTCATCGAAATAAACAACAATTATCTCATGGTTGATATCGTCAAGAACATCAAAAAGATTTTTTTTGAAACTGCCGGGTCGTGATTCAGTTTCTGTTATAATATCTTTCCCGATAAAGGGCATTTTTTTTATGCCACTGTCATCGGTCATATTTCCTATGGCTTCATAAAGTGTTACAAGAGAACTAGTAAAATTTAATTTCGCGATTTCATCTTCATGTTTCTTCTTTTCTTGAGGGGAATTCTTTTTGAAGGAGTGCGTAATATTTTTATTCTCAGCATAGAATATGTTGCTTTGCCCACCTTTGAAAACAATAGTTATTATTCCGTTATTCAGACAAATCTGAACCACACGGTCTCCAATTGCAATATGAAGATATTCAATAGTGGAAGGAAATAATTCACTGAAAAAATTTATAGTATTCTTTTTTGCTTTATGATGTTCATCTTTAGTGGAAATATACGGCTGCTGAAGATTTGTTGAGACTACCACATGAAAATCTGGTTTACCATCAAGAGGGATGTGAAAGAATAGTTTGTCTCTTTCCTGCGTATAAGCCTCAACAATTTGTTTACCGCAGATTATCGGTTCCAATTGCTGCATGCATCTGAAAAGATAGAAGTAATTTTTATACATATCTGGCTGGATTGGATGATCAATTATTGACGGAAATTATGACTTCAACTTTAACAATCTTTCTTCAGTTGTTAGGTCAAATACTTTTCTTAAAAGGTCTTCACCATTAAGTGTTAGATTTAATTTTCTTCTCTGCAAAACAATCTTTGCAGTTTCCACGGTTTTATTCAGATCGTTTGTTTTTAGAAAATCGGATCCGCCCCAGCTAAAAGATGGGATGTAACGCGGAGGAAAACCCGAACCAAAAATATTGCAAGCTACACCAACTATTGTCCCGGTGTTGAACATTGTATTAATTGCGGTTTTAGAATGGTCGCCCATCATCAATCCAATAAATTTAGATCCGGTATCGACAGGTTTACCGTTCAGTAAAACAGAAATATTATCATAATTATTTTTAAGATCACTGTTGTTTGTACTTGCCCCAATATTTATCCAGCTTCCTAGATATGAATGACCGAGAAATCCTTCGTGCTGTTTATTGGAATATGATTGAATGATTGACGATTCTACTTCGCCACCGACTCTGCAAACTTCTCCAATACTTGTGTTGTGATATATTGACGCACCGCTTTTTATAATTGAATTATCGCCAATGTATACCGGTCCTTGAATATACGTATGCGACATAATATGAACATGTTTGCCGATATATACCTGACCATCTGATGCATCGATAAATACAAAGGGATCAATAGCAGAATCCTTATTGATAAATATTTTTTTCTTGTTCTTAAATTCAACGGATGGAAACTTTCTTGCCTCAATTTTTTGAATTTTCTTCACCAGCAGATCATAGTCATTATTTATCTCTACACCGTTTATATTAACCAGTTCCCAAGTGTATTTGATCAAATCCAAGTCAGTTTCGATTTTATTAATATTCTCGAGAATGTGAAAAGGGAGGAATTCCTTTTTATTCTCAATTAGTTTTTTCAGATAATTGCCCGAAAGTTTTGCAGTAATAACTGACCCGTCTTTTGCTAACAGAATTGAATTATCCTTCATTTTCTTAATTTGAGTTACTGAAGTTATTCCAGCCAGTAGGCGACCATTGACAAACAAAATATTTGGAGCAGTAAATTCATTAACTGCTATTTTTTGATTCTGTTCTTTAACTATATTTTTCAAATAATCTCGTGTGTGAAGAACTAATTCATACATCGAAAAACGAGCAGCTATTTTTTCGCGAATAGTTAATATTCCGCATCGCAAATCATAAACCGGGCGTGTATAAGTAAGTGGAAGAAAATTCCGGAACCCTTCATCTTCAAAAATGCACAATGCTGTTTTCATTCTTTCTCTATCAGATATTAATATTGATTTTGATTACTGCAATAAATTAATCAAAAATATTGGCTAGAAGCAAAAATCATTAATTAAAGAGAAGCATCCGGAAATATTTTGTGATAAGGTTTCTGTTTGATATATTTCAGATATGAAAATGCCAAACAAAAAATTCTGGTATAAGCTACTCATCATATTCGCTATATTTTTCGCCGCTTTCATTCTTATTGATGACGTATTTTTACCTTATTACGTAAGCGGAACGGAAAGTAAAGTTCCGAATGTTATCGGCAAAAATAAAGATGAAGCTATTAAAATCCTTCAAGATGCAAATTTTAATCCAATCGTTCAGACATCCCGTTTCGATGAAAAATTTCAGAAGAATGAAGTAATATTTCAAAAACCGGAAGCCGGTGTAATTGTTAAAGAAAACCGCAGAATATACTTGACTGTTAGCGGTGGCGATCCGATGATTAGAGTGCCGTCTTTAATTAGCAAAACATTACGGGATGCAACTCTATCTTTGGAAAGATTGGGTTTGATTGTCGGTAAAATTGATTCCGTCGAATCAGAATTTCCTTCGGATATAATTGTTGAACAGCAATATATGGAAGGAAGAGAAATTGCAAAAGGATCAACAATTAATATTAAAATTAGTGTCGGACCCAAAATCGGAATGGTCCGTGTTCCAAATCTTTTATCCAAATCTTTATCAGAAGCTGAAAATATTTTAAAGTCTAATTCTCTTAGGTTGGGAAATAGAATTTACATTTATTCATCTTCATTTTTACCAAACACAATTGCAGATCAAGAGCCAAGTGAAGATACGCTTGTCAAAATCGGCGATAGTGTCAATGTAGTTTTGTATCGAAGTAAATAAGCGAGATTAAATGAGCAATCAAAAAATTATAGCGCCTTCAATTCTAACAGCCGATTTTTCAAACCTTTCTCAACAGATTAGAGCAGTTGAAATCGGAGGGGCAAATTGGATTCACTGCGATATTATGGATGGGAAATTTGTACCGAGTTTAACTTTCGGTCCGGTAATTATACAAGCGGTTCGCAAATCAACTAGACTCCCGATTGATGTACATTTGATGGTCAAGGATCCGGATTCTTTGATAGAAAAATTTATAGAATCGGGTGCCAACTTGGTAACCGTTCATCAGGAAGAAGTAGTTCATCTGAATAGAACAATAACCATGATACATGAGCTTGGAGCTAAAGCTGGTGTTGCTATTAACCCATCCACACCAATTGCAACCTTAACAGAAATAATAAGTATTGTTGACATGATTTTGGTTATGTCGGTTAATCCCGGTTTCGGCGGACAAAAATTCATAGATAACTCTTTTAAAAAAATTAAAGAACTGGTCTCACTTCGTAATAGCACCCATGCTGATTTTTTGATTGAAGTTGACGGCGGTATTGGCACTGAAAATATTAAGGCTTTGTCAAGTGCTGGATGCGATGTATTCGTGATCGGTAATTCAATTTACGGCAAAGATAACATTACTGCAGCTACTGTAGAATTGAAGAACCTTATCGCTTAATCGTAGCGATTTCTAATACTTTTCTTTAATCCATTCAAATTATTTTTTTATCTTAAGAAAGTGATTCTGCTTATTCATGTAATCAAGCTTTGTATTGTAATATTTATTAATTGAGGGTACGATTGACTATTCAACTTGTAGACATATTCTATCCGAACGTATTTAAACGGTATAGCATTAAGTATAATATCTTCCGTGAACTTTACGAAAAAGATCTCGTTGGAATTGAAATACGCGGGATTGATTTTAAACTTGCGCAGAACATTAAAAAAATAATTTTGACTAACAAAGAAATCTGTTACAATACCGGTAAAAAGGGTGATACTTCATGCGACTTACTCGTACTTGGCTACTACGGTATATTTGAAGAATTGTCAAAAGAAATTATTGCCATCGGAAATGAAGAACTCGGTTTAAAAGTTGCAAGAACTGTCAGAAATATTACTGAATATGAAAATCATATTTTGAATATTGCGCATAAAAGTTTTTTGATGGACCATTCGTATGTAATGGGGATATTAAATGTTACACCGGATTCTTTTTCTGATGGCGGAAAATATTTAGACAAGAAAGCTGCCGTAGATCACGCCATAACATTACTGGAAGAAGGGGCTGATATTTTGGATATCGGCGGTGAATCGAGCAGACCCGGATCGGACTCCATAAGTGAAGAAGAAGAATTAAATCGGGTAATACCTGTAATTCAAGAAATCTTGAAAGAGAAAAAAGATGCAATCCTATCGATCGATACTATCAAATCAAAAGTGGCTTACGAAGCATTGAAATGCGGTGTAAAAATAGTTAATGATATAAGTTCATTCACTGCCGATGATCAAATGCTAAATGTTGTAAAGCAGTTTAACGCTATAATGGTTCTGATGCACATGAAAGGGAACCCAAAATCAATGCAGCAAGATCCTTCTTACGAAGATGTTGTTTCTGAGATTTATGATTATCTTGATTTAAAAGTTGATCAAGCAAAAAAAGCCGGGATTAAAAATATAATTATAGATCCCGGAATTGGTTTTGGAAAAAGGATTTCAGACAACTTCGAAATTATCAAACGATTGAATGAATTTAAGGGAATCGGTCATCCAATTCTTATTGGTGTCTCAAGAAAATCATTTTTAGGAAAGTCGATGAACTTGAAAATTGATGAAAGGGGAAATTCAACTGTTGTCGCCGAAACAATCGCGATAAAAAATGGAGCCCGTTTCATTCGAACGCACGATGTTAAATATACACTACAAGCATCAAGAATTAACAGCTTAATTGATAATCCGGAATTGGTTTAAGATGATTGAGCTTTTCAAAATAGGATTTCTCTCGGTTACCCTACTTGATTTGATAGATATATTATTTGTAACACTGGTTTTTTACAAAGTCTATAACGTTATTCGCGGTACTATTGCTTCTCAAATATTTTACGGATTGATACTTGTATTAATTCTTTCTTTCTTAACTCAAGCGGCAAACTTTAAGGCACTCGGCTGGTTATTAAAATTACTTTCCGATATTTGGGTAATCGCATTTGTTATTTTATTTCAACCCGAAATCAGAAGGCTTTTAGTACATCTAGGCAGAAATCCTTTTGTGAGAATATTTATTAACAAGGATGAAGCAAATATTGCCGATATAATTTCGGAAGCAGCTTTCGAACTTGCACAGCATCAACACGGCGCATTAATGGTTGTTGTGAGATCAGTCGGAATACGGGGTGTAGTTGAATCCGGAGAAATCATAAATGCAAAATTGTCCAAAAATTTATTGTTATCAATTTTCTTTCCACGTTCTGCATTGCATGACGGAGCCGTAATTATTAATAACGACATTGTGGAAGCAGTCCGGTGTACATTGCCTCTTACAATAGAGACTACTAAGGATGGATTACCGCTGGGAATGCGTCACCGAGCAGGAATCGGAATTTCAGAACAAGCCGATGTCATTAGTGTAATTGTTTCTGAAGAAACCGGGGGAATCTCCGTTGCAGAAAATGGAAAATTAAAATCCGGCTTATCAAAAGAAGGTTTAAGATATTATCTTTCTAATGCCATGCACACTTCTAAACGAAATTCTTTTAGTACAATTGCACGGGGAATCAAAAACATCTTTAAACAAAAAAAAACTAAATCTAATTTTGAATCTTGATCTTGTGTAATAATAAAATCCATTATGCATAAATAACAGATGGGAAATTGTAATAGTTAAATAGGGAAAAAAAGGTTACAAGATTTATTAAAATGGAAATGACTAAATTTATCTTCAATAATGCATTAAATATTTTTTTATACTTAATCAGGAGTGAAAAATGAAATTAAAATATTTTTCTCACTCTGCATTCCAGATAACGACAAATTCCGGAAAGAGTATATTAATTGATCCGTTTCTCGACGGCAATCCGACATCAGTGATTAAATCGAAAGATGTTAATGCAGATTATATCATTTTGACTCATGCTCACGGAGACCATATTGGTGATGCATTTTCTATCGCACAAAGGTGTAATTCACTTTTTATCTGTGTTAATGAACTTGCAAACTACTGTGCAGGTAAAGGATTTAAAGCTCATAATATGCATATTGGCGGCGGCCACAATTTCGATTTCGGTCGTGTAAAATTTACGATCGCCCACCACGGTTCTATGACTCCAGATAACCAATATGCTGGTGAACCATCCGGAGTTGTCCTTTCGATTGACGGAAAAAATATTTATCACACCGGAGATACCGGTTTATTTTATGATATGAAACTTATAGGCGAAATGAATTCACTTGATTATATGCTTTTACCGATTGGAGATAATTTTACAATGGGAATTACAGATGCTGTAAAAGCTGTTGAACTAGCAAACCCAAAAATTGCTATACCAATGCACTACAATACTTTTGATGTTATTAAAGCAGATCCGAATGAATTTAAAACAAAAGTTGAATCAATTGGTAAAAAATGTATTGTCATGAATTTTGGGCAGGAAATTGATTTATAATTCTTTATTATCGTTTTGGAGATAAAATTCTATTTATGGCGAAAATTATTGTTATAGCAAATCAAAAAGGCGGCGTAGGTAAGACAACAACTGCGATTAATTTATCTGCATCAATTGCTGCTGCTGAATTTAAAACTTTACTTATTGATATCGACCCCCAAGCAAATTCAACATCTGGTCTTGGTGTTGAGAACTATAAATTTTCTGTTTATCAAACATTGATTGGTATAGAAAACGCATCGGATTGTATTGTGAATACATATATGCCGTATCTCGATATACTTCCATCCACCATTGATCTTGTTGGGGCGGAAGTCGAATTGGTTTCAATGGATGAACGGGAATACCTTCTTAAAAAAGCAATCAAATCAATTCAAGATCAATATGATTTTATTTTTATTGATTGTCCACCTTCGCTTGGATTACTTACACTTAACGCATTAACCGCTGCCGATTCCGTTCTAATCCCGGTTCAGTGCGAATACTTTGCTTTGGAAGGATTAGGACAATTATTAAACACAATAAATATTGTTAAGAAAAATCTTAACCAAGATCTTGCAATTGAAGGTGTATTGCTTACGATGTACGATACTCGTCTTCGCCTATCCAATCAAGTTGTGGAAGAAGTAAAAAAATATTTCGGAGCTAAAGTGTTTCAAACTATAGTTCATAGAAATGTTAGACTCTCGGAAGCTCCAAGTCATTCCAAACCGGTAATTCTATATGATGCAAGTTCGGTCGGAGCGCAAAATTATATCTCATTAGCATCGGAATTAATTCAAAGAAATAATCTCGAACAAAAGAAGAATATCAATTGAGCAATTTAAAACCAGGACTCGGTAGGGGATTGGATGCTTTAATAAATCCTCAAGCAAGAAACACACTCGATAAACCGGTTGCATTATCAAACAAAGATTTGCAGAAGGATGATGGAATTTCCAACGATGTTCTTGCAAAGATCTCTGTAAATCTTATATCGCCAAATCCATATCAGCCTAGAACTGAATTTGATCCGGTAGCACTCGATGAATTGAAAAAATCAATTCTTGAAAACGGTTTGATTCAACCGATTACAGTCCGGCGTGTATCTAAAGATCATTACGAACTTATCTCCGGTGAAAGAAGACTTCGCGCATCAAAAGAGGTCGGAATAAAAGAAATTCCCGCTTATATTATTCATGTTGAGACTAAAGAAATGATGCTTGCTTTATCTCTTATTGAAAATATTCAGAGAGAAAAATTAAACTCAATAGAAATTGCAAATGCATATAAAAGATTGATGGATGAATGTAACTTATCTCAAGAAGAAATTGCACTCAAAGTTGGAAAAGACAGAACTACAGTGACGAACACAATTCGTTTATTGAAGTTGCCGGGAAAAATTCAACAAAGTCTTATTAAAAATGAAATTACTTCAGGTCACGCAAGATCTCTGATCAATCTTCCCGATGAAATACTTCAGCTGGAAATACTTGAGAAAATTATAAAACATAATTTGTCCGTAAGAAAAGTTGAAGAGATTGTAAGAAAATATCTTAATTCAAAAAATGTTAAGAAGAAAAAAATTACTGTCCCGTATAACGATCTAAGCAGTTTATCTCAGAAAGACCTAGAAAGTAAACTTCAGGGGATACTGGGGACAAAAGTAATGTGTAAGCAGAAAAAAGATGGTGCCGGAGAACTAATTATTGAATTTTATTCATTGGACGAGCTTGAAAGATTATTTGAACTTTTCGAAATCATCGGTAAAAATTATAATTAAAAACCTCTTGGTTGTTTTATTTATAGTTTTGTTTCCAAAAAATATTAATGCACAGGTACAACCTTTCGATTCTAACGCCGTCAAAATAGACACGAGTAAGTTTGTAATGAAGAAATCGCCATGGGGTGCTGTTCTTAGAAGTGCGGTGTTACCGGGATTTGGGCAATTTTACAACGAATCTTACTGGAAAATTCCCGTTGTGTGGGGAGTTCTTGGTGCACTTGGATACCAATGGAGTGTTAATAATAACTCTTATGTTCTGAATAAAGATAAATATGCAGAAAGTTTTAATACTAAGGCTGGCGGTAATATTACATATTATAGAATGAGCCAGTTTTACAGAGATCAAAGAGATTTGGTAGCCGTATTTATTGGACTAACATATTTTCTTAATCTTGTTGATGCATATATAGACGCACATTTATTCGACTTTGATGTTTCAAAAATTAACTCGGTGGAAAATCTCCGGCTTTCATTAAAGATTAAGTTCTAATTTGGTTCTATATGAAAAATGTTTTGATTTGCGAACAATGCGGTAATGAAAATCCTTATTATCAGCTTAACTGCACTAAATGCAAATCATTTTTGCGGGCAAGAATAGTTAATATAGATTTTTGGGATACACTTTGGAAATTACTTTATTCCCCAATTAAAACTGCGGAAAATATAATCCAGGCAGAAAATAAAAATTTTGTTCTTACCTGCGCATTGCTTGCTTCACTGAAAATTTCTTTACTCTCGCTCATATTAATGAACGCGGTGCGCTCTTTTGAAAATGAAAATTATTCCTTTATTCATGGATTTATTTTTGGCGGTGTTCCGTTTCTGATTATTATCCCGGTCTTCTCAATCATTATAACTCTTATAAATAAAAAAAATAATGTACGGGGTAGAGTAAAGGATGGAATTGCTGTTTATTTTTATTCTTTCGCGCCAATGGTGTTATCACTACTAGTCTTAACTCCAATTCAGTTCGCTTTGTTTGGCAGTTACTGGTTTACTTTCAATCCATCTCCATTTTTGATGAAACCAAGAGCTGCAACTGTAATGTACATTCTTGAATTAATAATGTTTATCTGGAGCGCATTCCTCTTTATTACATCTACCTACGCTCAAACTAAAAGCCGTATATATTCAATATTCTTAGGACTGTTAGGATTTTTTGTAACGACGATTATAATAGCTTATCTGTCAATTTCTATAAGTTTATTTTTAATCAGATAATCCACAATTGCACCGTAACGCAATCCTTTAGTGCTCACTCTGAATCTGCTGAAATTTAACTTTTTCATTACCCTTAATAATATTAGAGATCCGGCGAGCAATATATCCTCACGTCCTTCAACAACTTTCCCATATTTGTTTAACACTTCTTCTTTACTCATTTTTTTCAATTCGAAGATCATTTTTTTTAATTCTGAAAAGGTGATACTCGAATTATCAACTAAACTTTCATCAAATATTTTAATTCCTTGTTTGATGCATGATAAAGTAGTTGGTGTTCCGGCAACTGCAATTGCTTCAGAATGTTGTGGTATTAATTCAGAAAGCGTCTCGAACATTTTGTCAATATATACTTCAGACGCAAGTATCCCGGCATCTGTAGAGGGAAGTGAACGTAAGAATTTTTCCGTTAATGAAACTACGCCAATATCATAACTATTCTGATAAATAATTTTTTGTTTGTCACCCAAAATAATTTCTGTACTTCCTCCTCCGATATCAAATACTATTTTGGATTCATTATCACTAAAAGGGAAAGTTGAACCGAGGAAAGTCAACCGCCCTTCTTCAATTCCGGTTATAGTTTTGATTTCCAAGGAATATTTTTCTTTTACAAGATCGATTATTTCAGATGAATTTGAAGCAATTCTAAAAGCATTTGTCGCGTTGATCAGAATATTTGAACAATTATATTTGGTGCAAATATTTTTGTAATCAGCAAGAATATCCAATAAGATATCGATTTTCTCTTTAGTTATTTCTCCATTAGCTGTTAATCCTTGACTTAAACGGGGAATCTTTTGATAATTTGCTATGGAGGTGAAGGTTTGTTGTTCAGGATTAAATTCGACCAATAGTAGCAAAACTGTATTTGAGCCGATATCGATTGAGGCAATAGTCATAGTTTTTATTTATTTTTGGTAAAACAATTTAGACCAATGGAAAAAATAAACCTAGTCTCTAAAACATTTTTATTCATTACGATCCTTTTCTTCTCACTCTTTCTTGGTGGTTATGTGGCTCGTCAAATAGTTGTTTATCAATTATTCGAACCGACCGGGACTAATTTCAAATCGATTTATAACGAACAAAATTTGTACACGGTATATTTTACTATTTTCCCCATTATTGTCCTTAATATGGTAACGTATGCTGTATTTTTATTTTCATTTTTGATCTTTATCATCACCTCGAAAATAAAAATTAAATATGAAGGATGGCTCTTCGCAATAACAATAATACTTCTTGTAACAGCACCATTCGAAATATATTTACTAACTACGGATTATAAAATAACAAAACTAATAATGGCCGAGACGATGCAGATTAATGCTATTTCAGAGTTAATCAAGGCTAGAATGACGGAGCTTAGTAGTTTCTCTTTGATAGAAATATTTTCACTCATAGCTATTATTTTCATTGGTTTATTCAAACCATTAAGAAAAATAAATGAAAATTAAAGAGAAAGAATATGAGACCATTCTCCAGGACCTCAAACAATTAGCACAAGAGATGGGTGCTAAAGTAAGATTTGAAAGAGGTGATTTCAAAGGCGGTTATTGCATTGTGAGAGAGGACAAAACGATCGTTATCAATAAACTTTCCACACTTCAAAAAAAAATTATGATTCTTACAGCGGCTTTAAAAGATTTGGGAATAAATGAACATTTTATTCAACCAAAGATCAGAGAAATAATTGATGAGATCTCAGATAAATCATGAAGATATTAATACTAAACGGACCTAACCTTAATTTATTGGAAAAACGTGACAGCGGTAATTATGGTTTTCTTTCATTAGAAAAAATCGCTGAAAAGATAATTGACGAATTTCCTAAAATTGAATTTACATTTATACACTCCAATTCTGAGAGTGAATTGATAGACCATCTCCAGAAAAGCGAGATATTTGATGGTCTAGTCCTTAATCCGGGAGGATATTGTCATTCATCAGTTGGTATAAGAGATACGTTGGAAATTTTAAAAATTCCAAAAATTGAAGTCCATCTGTCGAACCTTGCATCGAGAGAGAAATTTAGAAAGATTATGCTTACCACATCTATGGTAAATGGTTATATATCCGGATTAAAAGAGATAAGTTATTTTGCAGCAATATATTCTTTGATCAAAATGATTGAACGCGAATAAAATTATATTTTTTCATTCTTCGGATTAAATCCGAAATCCTTGCGGATTCAAATAACAAAACCTATTTTCCATTTGTAAAAAAGGGTTAATAAAGTGAAAGACTTTGGATTAAAAAAATTGTATTACTCTATCAGTGAAGTAAGTAAACTCACAAGTTTGGAACAATATATACTTCGATACTGGGAGACAGAGTTTGAACAATTAAAACCCGGTAAGAATAGAGCAGGCAATCGGATTTACACCAACAAGGATATAAAACTTATTCTGCAGATAAAACGTTTATTGCGGGAAGAGAAATATACCATTGAAGGCGCGAAGAAAATTATGGCAGATTTGCATTTAGATAATCCTTTAATGACTTCTTCAGAATTGAATACAAACACAACAAAAGTGGCAGCACCGAGGACAATAAAAAAAGATTTGGAAGAAATAAAAAGTTTTTTGCTTTATATAAATTCTACATTAGAAACGGAACGTGGCGCAGTCCGGTAGCGTACTTGAATGGGGTTCAAGGGGTCGCGGGTTCAAATCCCGCCGTTCCGACAAAAAAGAAGCTACAAAATATTTTTTGATTAATCCTCCTTTGCGTATTTGATAAGTAGCGAAGTGGATATGATAATAATTTATTTATTGTACTTACCTTGGTTCAATATCTACTTTATTTTAAAAGGAAGTAAAACTTCTTGCCGTAGTTGATCTCGATCAATTCTCACATAATATTTTCTAGTAAACCGGTAATGTCTTTGATACTAATACTCCGCATGTTACTCATATTTCACTCTTGCTATAGAAAGGAAAGTTGCTTTTGTTTTATAGAAAGTCTTCCTTATAATAGTATTGAGTCTAAAATCTATACTTATTTAGATTGAGTAAAATTAAAAAATAAAAATCTTGCATAAAACTGATCTATTTATTAATTTCTAACCGCAACAAGAAAGAGGGTTTTTGTTGTAATTTAATTCTAAGCACATACTCGTATTATTCCATAGTTAGCCAATTGATTTTTTATACTACAGCTGAGTGGTTGTAGTATTAACATATCAAACAAATTACTAATTGGAGGTATTATGAGACGCTTCAAATACTACACAATTATGCTTCCTTATGTTGCCATTTATCTTATAATCATGATTCTTGCAAGCTGCAAAGACACTCATCAACAAACGACGGTAAACGAACCGTCAGCGTCTGCTTCATTGAACAAATCTGTACCAAAAGAAAGGTTTGAAAACCCTTGTAAACAGATCGGGGAAATGCACAATGAGGCAATGGTTGCTGTATATTCCGCTATAAAAAAGAATTCATCAAAAATTAGATGTATTGATGATCTTATTAACACTGCACAGCAAGGTATGAACGAATATTGGTGGAATAAGAAAATTTCTTTTGACGATCAATCAATGAAGAAATTATTTAAAAAGCACGATTATAAACGTTACATAATATCAAAAGAGAAGTTTTTGAAAAATCTATCAGATGAAGGATTGAATAATAAACAACTTGCGTTTATTGACGGTTTTTATAGTCTGATAGACAAAAGAATGTCTCCTAACGATCTTAAAGACACTATTGCGGAGATGAATGAGAGGGCAGTTAAAGAACTTGGAGAAACTGATGCTAAACATGTTCTTGCAGTATCTTCTATAGTTGAAAGTTCTTATGAATACCATAGTAAGAATAGTAGAGAGTGGATTGAATTAGTTAAGAATTTGCCCATTGAAGGCAAAAAGGATAATAAACTTTCTAAAACTTCTTTAGCGGAAATAGATTTGATGGCTGTTATATATGCTGATGCTGCTGCTTTTGCTGGTGCAGTTATTAATTGTGCCGAATCATTACTTTTTACTACATATCCAGCATGTGTTGCCGTATACACTTCAGTTGTATCTGCCACGGTTCTTCTTGTGCAATGCATAGCGCTAATAGTTGAATTGCTTTCTTAGTATTGGAAAGAGGTTATCGTGGAAAAGAAAAATAAAAATATTGTAATAAAAATAGTACATCGAATTAATTCAAACATGGCACTCTCAATACCTGTCTATTCACTCTATTATTTTATTGTGTTTTACTTCCTTGTCAATGACTCGAAGTGGTCCTGGATATATGTAACAAGATCACTTGCGCTTGGAATAGTTTCTGGGTTGTTTTTCCGTTTTGTAATATATGAGGGAAGGTACGACCGGAAAAAGAATGTTAAAATCGCTCTATTGATTATGATCGGGGTGGTAATAATTGCTGCGGTGGTGGAGGTAATAATTAAAAGAATTACCCAAAATTAAATCATTAAGTATTGGAAACATCTTAATACCTGTAATTGTCTTTGATATTCCGAAGTGAACGGAAAAGCAGTCTGAGGTGGCATCATAATCTAAATTAGGATTTCTTCCGTACAAAATTAATGCGGAGCGGGCTATTATTTCATTACTCGCAATGGCCATCATGGAGGAGTTTTTCAGAAATCTCTATTAGAAAGTGCGCCTTAAAATTAAGGCGCATTATTTTTACCTGCTTTTGCCAGTGGAGATTATGAATGTGGGGAGTTGCAGAATAAAATCATAATGATTAATTTGACGCCAGAAAAAAATAATGACAGAAAGTCAACAAACCAAAAGGCCAAATGATGATTAGAGTGAATCAAAATCCTCAATTCCCAACATTTTGCTAGAATGGTGTTCAAGGGGTCGCGGGTTCAAATCCCACCGTTCCGACACACGCATACAGGCACAGCATTATGTGCCTTTTTTATAAATCTTGATAACTAATAAAATATGAATGATAAACCAAAATGTAATTGTGGAGTATTCGGAATATTTGGAGCTAAAGATGCCGCTTTAACTACTTACTATGGATTATTATCTTTACAACATAGAGGTCAAGAAGCAGCTGGAATTGTTTCGTTATCTTATAATTTGAAAAACAAGCCGATATTTAACGTGCATCGGAATCTTGGATTGGTTTCCGAAATATTTAATGATGATAATATATTCGAAAATGTTCTTATCGGACCTAACGCAATTGGGCATAATCGCTATTCAACTACCGGCTCGTCGGATTCTTCAAAAAACATCCAGCCATTTACTGTTAATTACCGGATGGGAAACTTAGCTATTGCACATAATGGCAATTTAACTAATGCAAAGCAGCTGCGCGAAGAACTTGTAAATGATGGAGCGATTTTTCAGACTACGAGCGATACTGAGGTTATATTACATTTAATAGCGCGTAGTAAACTTGATAATCAAGTAGACCAAATAAAGGAAGCGCTTCAAAAAGTTGAAGGCGCATACAGCATCGTAATTTTAACAAATGACAAATTGATTGGCGCAAGAGATCCACATGGTTTCCGTCCTTTATGTATCGGAAAAATTAATGGTTCTCTAATAATCACTTCTGAAACGTGCGCACTTGATATTAACTCAGCCGAATATATACGAGATGTTGAACCTGGGGAGATGGTAATTATTGACAGCGAAGCAAACAGTTCCGGAATTGCTAAGTCAATTAAAATTATTCTGCAAAATTTTCCAAAAAAACATTGTGTCTTTGAGTATATCTATTTCTCCAGACCCGATAGCAGAGTCTTTGGCGCCAATGTTGATAAGATGAGAAGAAAATTAGGAAAAGTGTTGGCAGAGAAACACCCGGCATTTGATAAGGATGGCGATAAAATTATTGTCATAAGCGTTCCGGACAGTTCGAACACAGCCGCAATTGGATATCAAAGACAATTAGCAAAACAAGGCGTTTTATCAAAACTGGAAATTGGATTAATTCGAAGCCATTACGTTGGTAGAACTTTTATATTACCCGGTCAGCGTGCTAGGGAAATAGGAGTTAAAATTAAATTCAATACTGTAAAAGGTGTACTGGAAAACAAAACCGTAGTCTTGATAGACGATTCAATTGTAAGAGGGACAACTTCTAAGCAGTTGGTAAAATTATTAAGAGAGGCAAATCCCAAATCAATTCATTTGAGAATTTCATCTCCTCCGATTATTAGTCCGTGTTATTATGGAATGGATTTTCCTTCTAAGGAAGAATTAATAGCTAATAAATTTAGTGTGGATATTGAAGCAATTCGAAAATACCTAGAGGTAGATACTTTAGAATATCTTACAATTGATGAAATGTTAGAGGCAATGGTTGATCATAAACCGGATAATTTTTGCACAGCTTGTTTTTCGGGCAATTATCCTGTTGCAATCGACAAACTAATTACAAAAGATGTTTACGAAGATTAGTTAATAATCTCATATCAAATGAATAAAACATTAAGAGAAATATACTTGCTGCCTAATCTAATCAGTTTATTCAGATTGCTCTTGTTCATTCCTTTTATACTGTTTTTTAATTTAATGAGAGATGAAGATTATTACAGATACTACATTCTCGTACTTATTTTAATTGCATTTGTATCCGACCTTCTAGATGGATATACAGCCCGCAAGACTAATCAAATATCAGAACTAGGTAAAATAATTGACCCTTTGGCAGATAAGGTTCTGGTTGCATTAATAGTTATAAATCTATTCATGCTGAATATGATCCCGGCTTTTTATTTTTGGCTGATTATTCTCCGAGATATTTTGATTTTTCTTGGAGGACTATATGTTAAGAAAAAGATTGGTAAGGTTCTTCCATCGAACATGCTGGGAAAGGCAACTGTCTTTTCAATAGGCATTTTTATTATTATCACATTATTACGATTAGATCAATTAAGTATTGTTTATCAAGGAGTTATGATTATTTCTATAACATTATGTTTTGCATCACTTATCGGTTATTTATTACGGGCGAAAGAAATTATAAATTGGAAAAAGAATGAAACTATTTCCTGATTTTAAAAAATTAAAAGAAGGATTAACAAGAACAAGGGAAAATCTTACAGCCAAGATTTCAGAAGTTATTACAAGAAAAGTAAAAATAGATGAAAGTACACTTGATGATCTGGAAGAAATTTTAATTAATAGTGATTTAGGAAGTAAGCTAACCGACCAATTAATTAACAATGCTAAATCCGCTTTATTAAAAGAACAAGATAGAACACTTGATAAAATAAAAGATATATTAAAAGCTGAGCTTGTTAAATTGATTAAACCGCAAGATCAGAAAATCTTGGTTGATTCAATTTCAGATCAAAATAAATTGAAATTAATTCTAATTATTGGAATAAATGGTTCCGGAAAGTCTACGACAATTGGCAAATTGGCGCATAAATATAAAACCGAGGGGAAAAAAGTAATTATAGGTTCTGCCGATACTTTTAGAGCTGCTGCTAATGAACAATTGAAAAGTTGGGCTACAAAAGCCGGTGTTGACTTGGTTGAAGATATTTCAAAAGATCCCTCCGCTGTTGTTTATGAAACTATTAAATCTGCTTTGACGAACAATTATGAGATTGTTTTAATTGATACTGCTGGAAGACTTCACAACAACAAAAATTTAATGTTGGAACTGAACAAAATTAACGGAGTTATATCTAATCTTATTCCGGGAGCACCACATGAATGTCTCTTGGTAGTTGATGGTAATTCAGGTCAAAATGCCATAATGCAGTTTGAAGAATTTAATAAATATTCCAATCTAACCGGTGTTATCATTACAAAACTTGACGGCACCGCCAAAGGTGGGTCGGTTCTTCAAATCGCCTCTGAAAAAAATATACCGATCCGGTACATCGGTTTGGGGGAGGGAATTGAAGATCTTCAAGAATTTGACGCGGAAGAATTTGTAGATGCCATGTTCTAAATCAGTTCAGCCTTTCATAAACAGAATTATCCTCAATTTTCAATAAGGATGCAGATAGACGCTGAATTCAAAGAAATACTTCGCACTACTCTACAAAGAGAGTAGAAGAATATTTCCCTAATTTCGAATCTAAGACCATAGAAAAGAGGTTTAGTTATACCTTCAAGCCTATGAATACTTAGTTATCACGCCAACTCTTAAAATTTTCATGTAAACTTTTTAACTCTGAATCAAATTATTAGATATACGAGTCTTTATTTTCTCCTTACGAATCTCTATTATTACACTTGCTTTTTCACAGATTTCTTAGAAATAAGATTTGTTAGCCGATAAATTCCAAAAACCGACAAAGATTATTTTTAGTCTACTTTAAAAGTCGGAATAATGCAGACTTATCTAAGAAAATTCTTGTCCGCACCTGGCAAGGTAATTGCGAAAGAAAGTTGTTTTAAATGTAAAAATTGTACTAATATAAATCTGAGGAACATATGGAAAGGAAAAAAATAACTATTGACGGAAACGAGGCGGCTGCTCATGTTGCTTATAGGGTAAGTGAAGTAATTGCCATCTATCCAATCACACCATCGTCTACAATGGGAGAATTGTCGGATGCTTGGTCTGCAAAGAAACTGAAAAACATTTGGGGGACAGTGCCGAGTGTAACAGAAATGCAGAGTGAAGGCGGGGCTGCCGGTGCAGTTCATGGCGCACTTCAGACGGGAGCTTTAACCACAACTTTTACGGCATCTCAAGGTTTGTTCTTAATGATTCCGAATATGTATAAAATTGCCGGTGAATTAACACCAGCAGTATTTCATGTAAGTGCCCGTTCAATTGCTGCAGCTGCTCTCTCAATTTTTGGAGATCACAGTGATGTAATGGCAACAAGACAAACCGGCTTCGGAATGATTGCTTCAAACTCTGTTCAAGAAGCTACAGATACCGCTGCAATTGCGCATAGAGCAACACTCGAATCAAGAATCCCATTTGTTCATTTCTTTGACGGCTTTAGAACGTCTGCCGAAGTAATGAAAATGGAAGAGCTGACTGATGACGACATCCGTGCAATGATAGATGACACAAAGGTAAAAGAGTTTAAAGATAGAGCATTGAGCCCGGAACATCCGTTCATACGCGGTACGGCACAGAATCCGGATGTCTATTTCCAAGGAAGAGAAACTGTAAATAAATTTTATGATGCTTGTCCGGATATTGTTCAGAATGCAATGGATAAATTTGCACAAATCACCGGTCGACAATATCACTTGTTTGATTATTATGGCGCTCCGGATGCAAAACGTGTTGTGATCTTAATGGGTTCCGGTGCCGAAGCCGCAGAAGAAACTGTTGAGTATCTATCTCAAAAAATGGAAGAGAAAGTTGGTATAATAAAAGTCAGATTGTACCGACCATTCTCAGCTAAACATTTACTCGCAGCTTTTCCTAAAACAGTTGAGAATATTTCTGTTCTCGATAGAACAAAGGAACCGGGTTCAATCGGAGAACCTTTGTATCTGGATATTGTAACTGCAATTTCTGAAGCTATGAGTTCAAACAATCCACCATTTGCAAAGATGCCTAAAATAGTTGGCGGACGTTATGGTTTATCATCTAAAGAATTTACACCGGCAATGGTTAAAGCAGTTTTTGATAATATGAAAAAAGCCGAACCGAAAAATCACTTTACAGTTGGAATAAATGACGACGTTACATTTACAAGTCTTGATTACGATGTAAATTTTATGACTGAAGGACCAGATGTTGTACGTTGTTTGTTCTACGGTCTCGGTGCGGATGGAACTGTTGGTGCAAATAAAAACTCTATCAAAATTATTGGTGAAGAAACTGAAAACTATGCTCAAGGTTATTTTGTTTACGATTCTAAAAAATCCGGATCTACCACTGTTTCGCATTTAAGATTTGGGAAAAAACCGATTCGTTCTACATATTTAATTCAAACAGCAAAATTTGTTGGCTGCCATACATTCGGACTTCTAGAAAAATTTGATGTTCTTGGAAATATTGAGGAGGGCGGAACATTTTTATTGAACAGTCCTTTTGGAACAAACGAAACTTGGGATAAAATGCCGATTCGTATTCAGCAGCAAATCATCGACAAGAAATTAAATTTCTACGTTATTGACGGTTATGCTGTTGCTAACAAAACCGGAATGGGAAGCAGAGTTAATACTATTATGCAAACTTGTTTCTTTGCGATATCCGGAATTTTACCAAAAGATGAAGCAATTGAACAGATTAAAAAATCAATTAAAAAAACATACGGCGCCAAGGGAGAAGAGATAGTTAAGAAAAATTTCGAAGCTGTTGATCAGACTCTTGAGAACCTTTTCAAAATTGAAGTGCCTGCCAAAGTTTCCAGTATAATTGAAATTCCGGAAATTGTTTCAAATAAAGCGCCCGAATTTGTCCGCGCAACATTGAGTAAAATGCTTGAAGGTAAAGGCGACGATGTAAAAGTAAGCGAAATGCCAATTGACGGTACTTTCCCTTCTGCAACAACAAAATGGGAAAAGAGAAATATTGCGCTCGAAGTCCCGGCTTGGGATTCCGAATGGTGTATTCAATGCGGTAAATGTGCAATGGTTTGTCCTCATGCTGCAATACGTATTAAAGTATATGATAAAAAATTCGTTGAGACAAAACCAGAAACATTTAAGTGGATGGAAGCAAAAGGAAAAGAATTTCCTGAAGGCTATGTCTACACAATTCAAACTGCTGTTGAAGACTGTACGGGCTGCGAAATGTGCGTTGAAGTTTGTCCGGCAAAAAATAAAAAAGAAACTAAGTTCAAAGCAATTAACATGGTCTCACAAATTCCAATTAGAGAACAAGAACGGACTAATTTTGAGTATTTCTTAGGACTACCTGAACTTGATAGACGTTTGATCAATACAGCCGTCATCAAGGCACAGCAGTTACAAGAGCCATTGTTTGAGTTCAGCGGTGCTTGCTCAGGCTGCGGTGAAACTCCTTACGTTAAACTAGTCTCCCAATTATTCGGCGACAGATCTGTAATTGCGAATGCTACGGGTTGTTCATCAATCTACGGTGGTAATTTACCAACTACACCATGGGCAATTAATAAAGAAGGACGCGGTCCAGCTTGGTCAAATTCATTATTTGAAGATAATGCCGAATTCGGTATGGGTATGAGACTTTCGATTGATAAACAAAATGAATTTGTAAAAGAATTACTAGCAAATCTTTCTCAAGAAATTGGTAAAGAATTAGCTGATTCAATTCTAAATGCCGATCAAAAAGATGAAGTTGGAATTTATGAACAAAGAGAACGCGTTGATGAACTCAAGAAAAAACTTGCTAATATAAAGTCGAATAATGCATTGAAGTTAATAGAAGTTGCAGATTATCTAGTCAAAAAATCTGTATGGATTATCGGCGGAGACGGCTGGGCATATGATATCGGTTATGGCGGACTTGATCACGTAATAGCATCTGGAAAGAATGTAAACATTCTGGTTCTTGATACGGAAGTATATTCTAATACCGGCGGACAGATGTCAAAGTCAACAAGTTACGGCGCAGTTGCTAAGTTTGCTGCGGCAGGAAAAACTACAGCTAAGAAAGATCTTGCGATGATGGCAATGACATACGGCAATGTTTACGTTGCAAAAGTTGCTATGGGTGCAAACGATGCTCAAACACTGCGCGCATTCTTAGAAGCAGAAGCATATAATGGTCCTTCAATAATCATTGCATACAGCCATTGCATTGCTCATGGAATCAATATGGCGAAAGGAATGGAAAGCCAGAAGCTTGCAGTAGATAGCGGTCACTGGCCGTTATTCAGATATAATCCGTTAAACGTTCTTGATGGAAAAAATCCTCTGAAGCTTGATTCTAAAGCTCCAAAAATTAAACTGGAAGAATACATCTATCATGAAACCAGATATAAAATGTTAACAAAATCTCATCCGGAAGAAGCAAAACATTTGTTGGAACTAGGTCAAGCCGAAGTTCTGAAAAAATGGAAATTCTACGAACAAATGTCAGAGATGAAATTATCAAACGATGACGAGAATAAAGAAAATTAATTTTATTCATTAGATGAGAAAAGAATCTCATTCAATTGATGGGATTCTTTATTTCACTTTGTGAGTTTAGGAATTATAAAATAGAGGAGTTATTATGGATCTTTCAACAACGTATATGGGATTAAAACTGAAGAACCCGTTAGTTCCTTCTGCATCACCGCTTTCTCAAAGTGTTGATACGGTAAAAGCGATGGAAGACGCAGGCGCTGCTGCGATTGTTGTTTATTCATTGTTTGAAGAACAGATAACACATGAATCCGGAGAACTTAATCATTATTTAACTTATCACGACAACAGTAACGCAGAAGCAGCAAGTTATTTCCCGGAACAGGATAAATTTCATCTTTCTCCCGCAAAATATCTTGATCATATTGCTAATCTTAAGAGAGCAGTAGACATTCCAATAATTGGAAGTTTGAACGGAGTTAGTTCTGGCGGTTGGATTAATTATGCAAAAAAAATAGAACAAGCCGGAGCCGATGCAATTGAATTAAATATTTATTACATACCGACGAATCCTCTTACCTCTGGATCTGAAATTGAAACGATGTATGTTGATGTTTTGAAGGAAGTAAAAAAGAATGTAAAAATTCCGGTTGCTATTAAATTGAGTCCTTTCTTTTCTTCGATGTCTAACATGGCACAAAAATTAGATAATGCTGGAGCTGACGCATTAGTACTTTTCAATCGTTTCTATCAACCGGATTTTGATTTGGATAATCTTAATGTTGTACCGAATCTTGTGTTGAGTACAAATTGGGAAATGCGTCTGCCATTACGATGGATTGCAATTCTCCATGGAAACATCAATGCTAATCTTGCGTTGACAAGCGGTGTTCATTCACATACAGATGTTATAAAATCAATGATGGCCGGAGCAGATGTTGCAATGATTTGTTCTGAACTATTAATTAATGGAGTTGGTAGAATTGCAGACATTCTTTCTAAAATGAATAACTGGATGGAAGAAAAAGAATACGCATCCGTATCATTGATGAAAGGAAGCATGAGCCAAAAATCGATAGCAGAGCCGGCGGCATTCGAACGCGCTAACTATATGAGAATGCTGCAAAGCTATAAGACATTAGTCTAAATAAATTCTTATTATTTGAAAAGCCATCGTTTTCATTAGAAACCGGTGGCTTTATTATATCATACAAACTTATTCCATTACAAAAATTTTACATAACAAATCGGTCATAAAATGGAATTTTCTGTGATATCACCTCAATTAAGTCTATATTTGCACTAGTATTTCATAAATACTACGGTAATAACCCGAAATAGGTTTTGTATTTCTCAATTTAACCCATCAAATAAGCCTCAGAGAGTCGCAAAGTCTATTGTCATAGAAAAGCTCAGTCCGTTAATATTTTCAGAAAGAAAGGTGAGAGATGGATATCATCCTACCATTTGAAGATAAAAAAGCGCTGGAAACATTTGGCAAAATAGAAGTTCTTAATCATCTTGAAACAAAGGTAAAGGAGTGGATCGAATCGCACGTTGCAAAAAGAAAATTGTGGTTCTCTAGTGATTTTCTACCTGCTGACGAAAAGATGAGTGATGATCAAGAAAAAAATTTAAGTTCACTCAAAGAACGAGTTAGAGGGGTAAAGGATTCAGTTCGCGTAGCCGTAGCAATAAATCTATTAACGGAAGAAGGACTTCCACATTTTCACCGTTTAATAGCAAAACATCTTGGTGATGAAAGTTTCTGGTCCAAATGGAATAACATGTGGACTGGAGAAGAAGATCGTCACGGATGTATTCTACGGGATTATGCGCGTGACGGCAGACTGTTTCGTTTCCGAGATGTCGAAATGATGCAGTATCACTATCTGGAAGCCGGGTTTAATCCGGATTGGGATCGAGATCCTTACAAAGTGTTTGTTTATACAACGCTTCAAGAAAGAGCAACACAAATATCACACAAAAATACGGGAACACATGTCGGAACTGATGAGCCCTTATTGGATGGAATTCTGAGTAGTATTGCTGCCGATGAAGCAAAGCATTACACGTTTTACCGAAACGTGTTCAAAGCGATTCTGGAAATTGATCCGAACCGTGCATTGATTGCAGCGGCTGATATTATGCCCGCAATCGATATGCCGGGTATTTCAATGCCGAACTTCAGAGAGATGGCAGATGTAGTTAGACGTGTTGGAATTTATGGTCCGTGGGATTATAAAAAAATTGTAGAGGAAGCTATCAAATTTTGGGATATTGAAGTTATCACGGGTTTGAATGAGCTGGCTTCCAAAGCACAAGAAAAGATTCTGGCTATTCCAAAAAGATTGGAAAAAGTGGCAGAGTATATCGAGCAGAGAACTGCTAAAAAAACTTTCTCGTTCGATTTCATTTATCAACGGATTCTTGTTTTCGAATGAGAATTTAAATTATTGTGAGAAATAAAAATTATGATTAACAACGGCTTTAAAGAATTAGGTCTATCGGAAGAATCACTTCACGCTATTCATTTGAAAGGGTTTGAAGAACCAACAGAAATTCAAAAAAAAATAATTCCTCTAATATTAGAGAATAAAATTGATCTTATAGGTCAAGCTCAAACTGGAACTGGAAAAACTGCTGCGTTCGCACTACCAATTATCGAGCAGCTTAAAACTAAAGCAGGACATTTGCAAGCACTTGTTCTTGTTCCTACCCGCGAACTTGCAATTCAGGTTGCAGAAGAGTTTAATTCATTGCGTGGTAATAAAAATATTCACGCAGCACCAATTTACGGCGGACAGTCTTATGATACTCAGCTTAGAAGATTAAAAAAGGGTGTAGATGTTGTAGTTGGAACTCCAGGACGAATGATAGATTTATTAAATAAAAAAAGTATGTCGCTTTCAGAAGTTTCTTTTGTTGTATTAGATGAAGCTGATGAAATGCTTAATATGGGATTCATTGACGATATAGAAGATATTCTTGGCAGAACAAATCCAAACAGAAGGACTCTATTATTTTCTGCGACTATGCCTGAAAGAATTGCTACTCTCGCAAAAAAATATATGGGCAAACGTGAAATTATTAGAACAAAACACTCCGGAGAAACCACTCAGCTCACAGAACAAATTTATTATGAAGTAAAAGAATCCGATAAACTTGATGCACTGTGTAGAATTATTGATACCACGGTTGGTTTCTATGGATTGGTATTTTGCAGAACCAAGCATGATGTTGATCATGTAACTTCAAAATTATCCGATAGAGGTTATGACACGGAAGGTCTTCACGGAGATATTTCGCAGAATGTACGTGAAAGAATTTTGACTAAGTTTAGAAATAAAAAAATAAATGTTCTTATTGCGACAGATGTAGCCGCAAGAGGATTAGATATTGATGAATTAACACATGTAATTAATTACGCCCTTCCGCAGGATCCTGAAGCTTATCTGCATCGAATCGGAAGAACCGGACGAGCAGGCAAAGAAGGAACCGCAATTACTTTCATTTCTCCGGAGGAACACCGCAAACTGATGTTCATTAAAAACTTCACACAAACTGAAATACGAAAAGAAAGAATTCCTCTTATAAAAGATGTAATTAATTTTAAGAAAGAGAAAATTGCATCAGAATTAAGATCAATGATGGAA